>LJZT01000085.1 GCA_001314905.1 Phormidium sp. OSCR | reverse complement strand
GCGTTGGCTCCACAATCCTACCACCTATTTTTAGTCAAAATTCATCTCACCGCTAAGCCTTCGGCTCTAACGGGAGTCTTCTTTTGACATTTAAGATAACGGCTTTCGGGTCAACGGCTCAAACCTTGACGCTCAGGGAGATTTGTTAGGATTGAACTAAGGTTCAATGGTAATCGACCCATGACTCACCCCACTGACTCCTATCATCCCCCTATCTCTGGTTTAGCTCACTGCCGATCCTGGGGTCGCCGTTTACTGCCTCGTTCCCTGGCTCTAGCGGCTGCTCTAGTGGGGCTACAAGGGCTAACAATGCTGCCCAACGTCCCCCGAGGGATTATGACCTCTGAGGCCGTAGCGGCCCCCCTCAACGCCGTAGACAGCCCGCCTCAGGTCGCTCAATGGATTGAGAATGAAATCTATGCCCTACGTCAATCCCAACGACGCTGGATTGAAATTGATTTAACGGGACAACGGCTCATCGCCTGGGAAGGAGATTATCCTGTTTATGCGGTTTTTGTCTCCACTGGAACCTACGCCACGCCGACTCCAACGGGAGTGTACGAGATTTACGTCAAATACGAACAAGCCCCCATGAGCGGCCCGGGCTATCACGTCCCCGATGTGCCTTATGTGATGTACTATGACGGCAACTATGGCATTCATGGGGCCTATTGGCATAGTAACTTCGGTACGCCCATGAGTCATGGTTGTACTAATGTCGCCCCAGATCATGCGGCTTGGCTGTATTCCTGGGCCTCCGTTGGCACTCCAGTGGTGGTTCGCTATTGAGTTGACTCAGCAATGGCTCAGAGGCTGTGACAGTCATCGACTAACGTCCGAGCCAACCACCGGTATCACCGCCGGCCCAACAGCCGCCATTGCATTGAGGAAATATCTCGTCGGCTAGATCTTTAAACACCTGTTCGGCACTAATATCTTCCCCCTCATAGCCGGCTGGCTGGAAAATGCGCCCCCAATATTCCCCTTGCAGACGAACTTGTCCTACCACATAAATCCCCCCACCGACGGAATACACCCCAATTTCAGGGTTGCGCGAGTAAAACGCAATGTAGCCGCCATCTTCTCCTTGATAGCGGTTGACCGTAGGTAGGACCCGTTGGACTGATCGCCCATTGGCGTCTTGGACGGTGACGGTAAACTCTTCGGGAAGCATCATTGTCGGTTCCTCCAATGCCAAGACTGGCGATGCAGATACTGGAATGGTGTTAGAGATAATTAAGAGACATCCTAGCAGGATCGTTTGTTTAAGCATTTTGAGTCGAAAGTGGACTGGATCAATCTCATCTTAACCTTGCGGGAAAACAAGAATACGTTGGCCCTGATCAGACTCAGGAATTCTCATTTTGGCACTTCTGTATGAGTTTAGGCGTTCTGAATGCACCTGACTCACATGAGATAATCAGCGTTTGAGTCCTTAATCTGGGTCAAAATATGAGAACGGTTCTCGTAATGAGAATGGCTGGATCATACTGAATTTCTAGGCGGTCTAAAGCCGGGGCCAATCTCCCCCTATCGCAACAGAGCTTCTAACTGTTGTTCTTCCCAGAGAGATTGATACAATCCCACCTGTTTCATCAGTTCGCTGTGGGTTCCGAGTTGAGCGACGCGGCCGTGATCTAAGACTAGAATGCGATCGGCTTTCGCGGCGGCGGAGAGTTGGTGAGAGATAAATAAAACGGTTTTACGTGCCGTCCCGGTGGATAACTCCTCTAAAATCTGGCTGGCGGTTTGGTTATCGACACTGGAGAGGGCATCATCGAGGATTAAGACGGGAGAATCCATCAATAAGGCCCGGGCTAGAGCTGTTCGTTGTCGTTGTCCCCCAGATAGGGTAATTCCTCGTTCCCCAACGACGGTGTCGTATTGGTTGGGGAAGTTGAGAATTTCCGGGTGAATTTGAGCTAACTTGGCGGCGTGTTCAACTTCGATTTGCTCGGCTTGGGGTTTGCCGTAGCGGATGTTGTCGCGGATATTGGAACTAAACAGGAAACTGTCTTGGGGGACATAGGCGATCGCCCCTCGCAAGTCCTGTAGCCGCAGCTCGGTGACGTCGT
Organism: Phormidium sp. OSCR; assembly: GCA_001314905.1. GTDB lineage: Bacteria > Cyanobacteriota > Cyanobacteriia > Cyanobacteriales > Geitlerinemataceae > Sodalinema. The sequence goes on along the minus strand of LJZT01000085.1, from coordinate 17,922 downwards.
AACCATCGAGAAACAGGTGTCCCGGTTCAATTTCCAAAATTCGCGGAATGGCGTTGGCTAGGGTTGATTTCCCGGAGCCAATCGAACCCACAACGGCGATGGTTTCTCCGGGTTCGATGTTGAAGCAGATTTGATCTAAGGCCGGCGTGGTGTCGCCGGGGTAGATATAGCTGAGGTTGCGGGCCTCGATGCGTCCGAGGACTTCTTGAGGGGGAAGCTGAATGGCATCAGGCCGATCTTGAATCCCCGATTCGCTGGTAAAAATGGCTTCAATGCGATCGATACTCACCTCACCCCGTTGATAAATCGTTAAGGTGAAGCCCAACAGAGCCGTGGGAAACACGAGACGCTCGACATAGAGAATCATGGCTACAAAGTCGCCGACGGCGATCGCCTCATCAGCAATATCTCGCGCCCCAAATCCCAATAAAATCAGTAAACTGGCCCCGGCTAACCCTTGCAAGAGGGGAAACAGAGTAGTACGGGTTCGAACCAAGGCTAAGTTACTCTCAAATAGCCGTTTATTCTGTTTGGCAAAGGCTCGCCGTTCGTTCTCCTCCTGGCCATAGATTTTAACCAGAGAAATACCGCTCATATCCTCCTGAATCAACTCACTCAGGCTCGATAGCTTCTCTTGCACGTCCCGCTGTTCATCCCGTAGGCGGCCGCTAAACACCCAAACGAGGATAAACATAACCGGATAAATCAGCATCGATAGTAATGTCAGTCGCACACTAATCGATAGCATCACCGGCAAGGTCAAGACATAGGCAAAAATGGTATTGAGCAGACTCAACACCGCAAATCCTAGCAAGCGACGGAGGTTATCCACGTCACTCGTGGCCCGGTTAATCAAATCTCCGACCCGGTTGCGGGAGAAATACTCGGCATCCATATAGAGCAGATGTTGAAAAATCCGCTGTTTGAGGTCAAATTCCACCTGGCGGCCAATGCCGAACAGGAGCATTCGCGAGAGGACTCGAATCCCCCACATGATGGACGCCAAGAGGACAATTAGCCCGACATAGCCCAAGATGCGGTCCATGCTGAGGGCCACTTCCAAGTCATCAATGCCGTCACGAATTAGCCAGGGAATATAAACCCCTAACCCGTTGACGATAAAGAGGGTTAGGGTTCCTAGGGCGACTTGTTTCCAATGGGGTCGCAGGTAGGACAGGAGTTGTTTAAATTTCGATCGCTGCATCGATACCAAAGTGAGAGGAAGAGGTGAACGGCTGCCCCAATTGTAACGAAACTTTAAGGGGTTCCCGCATCATTGGCCCAAGTTAGCGGGAATCATCGGAAATAAACCCGGGTAGGGGAATCTCCCCTAATCCCAACTCCTCCAGCTTCAGGGCCTTGACGCCGCCAGATTCGAGGCGGCGTAACAGGGTCCGTAACTGAATCCAGACTAGGATTGCCGATATGCCCGCGATGGCCGCTGAGAAGCTATAGGCGAAGCCGGGAGGCATCGAGAAGAAGAGAAGTGAGCCTGAGAGAAAGCCTGTGGCCCCCAGGGTAATGCCCAACAATGGCAGTTTCAGGCGACTACCTTGGAGTAATACCAAGAGGCGACTCGATCGCCGTTTGGACCAATCTTGGAGGGTGTCAACGAGGGTTCGGTAAAAGGCGTAGCAACAGACGGCTGCCATGACTAGGCTGGCTGCGATGAGGACGTAGGGGGGGGCAGAATAGAACATGAGGCTTAACGCAGGGGAGAGGGACTATCTTGAAAGGCACTCAGGGGGACATCTCGTAGCCATTGTGAGGCCACTTGTGAGGCTCGTTCGGCGGAGAACTCGGTGAGGGAGGTGATGGCGGCATCCCAGATGCGATCGGGTTTGATATCGTCTTTAATGAGATTCCACAGTCGTTGGACTTCTTCGGTGTGGAGGCGATCGCCTTCCGTCAGAGCCAACAGTAATTGCTGCCGTAAAAAGCGGCCTTCCTCAGACATTAGATATTGCAGGCCCAATTGTGCTGTCGGAATGATATCAAAGCTTTCGTCGCTGCGGGCAATTTCAATGAGGTTTTCTAGGCGTTTCCATTTAAACTTGCCATTTTGGAATAGCACATCCAACAGACGGCGACGCAGTTGGGGCGATTCTCCCCGCAGTAATTGCTGAGCAATATAGGGATAGCCCAAATCCACGATTTTAAAGTTGGGGTCTAGGCTCAAGGCTAATCCTTCTTGAGTGACCACCGAGCGAATAATCAGGGCAAACTTGGCCGGAACCCGGAAGGGGTATTCGTACATCAACTCGGAGAAGCGATCGGTGACGGTTTTGATGTTAAAGTCCCGTACACTTTGGCCAACGATGTCTCCCAGGACGAGTTCTAAGGCAGGAACAATGGGATAAATATCCGTGTCTGGTGCTAGGAATCCCAGTTTTACAAAGGCGTGAGCGAGGTCTTCATAATCTTTGTTGACCAGATGCACAATGGCATCGACTAAGGTTTCCTTCATCCAGGGATCGAGTTGATCCATCATACCGAAGTCGATGAATGCCATCTGATTATCTTTGGTGGCAAAGAGATTTCCCGGATGAGGGTCAGCATGGAAAAATCCATGTTCTAGCAGTTGTTGTAGTCCACTGATAACTCCCACTTCGATGATGGCTTCAGCGTCGATGCCGGCTTGACGCAAGTTGGTGGTTGTGGTGAGTTTATAGCCGTGAATCCACTCTAAAACAAGGACTTGGCGACTGGAATAATTCCAGTAAATTTGGGGAACTTTCACGCGAGGATTATCACGGAAGTTATGGGCGAATTTTTCAGCGTTATGCCCTTCGTTGACGTAGTCAATTTCTTCAAAGAGTTTGATGCCAAATTCATCAACAACGAGGGTCAAATCATGACCTAAATTGAGGGGGAGAAAGGGGCTGAGCAGTTTCGCTCCTAAACGAATCAGGTATAAGTCCCGAGTCAGCCGAGGTAGGAGGTTAGGGCGTTGTACTTTAACGGCGACTTCTTCACCGCTATGAAGACGAGCGCGGTAGACTTGAGCGAGACTAGCGGCGGCGATGGGACTTGGGGAGATATCCTGGAAGGCTTCATCGACGCTGATCCCTAAGTCTCGTTCAAAGATCGCAAAGGCGATGCTGTTGCTGAAGGGGGGAAGTTGATCTTGTAACTTGACGAGTTCTTCGAGAAAGTCTTTGCGGATCAGATCGGGGCGGGTTGACAGGGCCTGTCCAACCTTGATGAATGTTGGCCCAAGATGAGTCAAAATTTTTCGCAGTTGCTGCGCTCGTTTGGATTTATGATCAGGTTCTCGCTTAAACCAATGGTCTAACTGAAGCCCAATGATAAATCCAGCAAACAGCCAGATCACGACGAGCGATCGCCAGATGGCTTCCCAGGGACGGCGTTGGTAGTAACGCGCGATCGCGTCTGCGTCATAACGCTGCAAGTGACTCAGAGGATGGGGGTTCACGCTAACTTACTCTATCTCCAAAATAACGAATTGGGGCTGGCCAAGATCGAACCTGGGATGGCTTTTACCTGAGATTGTGCTAATTCGGTCTTGACACGTTAACAATTGTGCCACAGTTGGAGCAAGGTTGGGATCGCTCCCAGGCCAGGTCGCCGGTTTTCAAGAGTTAGGCAGTCCGTTTAAAAAAGAATTTTCACGATAGAGTTTGAGAGTCTAAGGTTGTTATCAAAACCAGAGCCATCCCTCAATCTTTGCTTTAGAGTTGGAGAGCGATCGCCCAATGGCGAGTCTTTCCCTACAAGAGTTTTCAGATTTTATGACTGCTGCTGATCCGTATCACAATACCTCGACTTGGACAAGCCTGTGGGATTCACCGGAGGTGCTGCTGGTGATGGGCGTGAATCTCAGCCTAGCCATTTTGGGGTTTGTGCTGGCCTTTTACCTAACACGGCTGCGTTGTCGTCTCGCCCGTTTGAGCCATTGGCTGCTGACAACCGAACAGTACAGCCGTCAATTACTTCCCCTAGCGGGTACGTGGCTCGAAGACCAGCATCAGATGACTCAACAGACCCGCGATCGCCTGCAACAGACTCAACTGCGACTGCAACTGTTACAACAATCTCTTTCTATCATCGTTTGGATTGTGCGTCGGCGGGGACGCAGCCGTCAATAAATTTTGCTAAGACTCATCTCATCGAGTCGGGCCAACCGTTAAACTGAAAAGATGGTTCTTCTAGCCTAAAACCTTATCCCTTGTTCCTGTGACCTTGCCAGCGATCTAATGAGTGCATTTTCTCGTCATCCCTCCCGGCCCGAAATAGGTTTTGGGCGCGATCGCACCCCAGCCAATGCAGATTATCGGCAACTCAACTTTGAGGATCTCACGCCGATGATGCAACATTACGTCGAGACAAAACAGCAGTATGCCAATGCTCTGTTACTCTACCGAGTTGGTGATTTTTTTGAGTGTTTTTTTCAAGATGCCATCACCGTGTCCCAGGAACTTGAACTGGTTCTGACGAGTAAAGATGGCGGTAAAACCATTGGGCGAGTTCCCATGACCGGCGTTCCCCACCATGCCCTCGATCGCTATGCCACGATATTAGTCGATAAAGGCTTTGCGATCGCCATTTGCGACCAAATTGAAGATGCGGCTGCGGCAAAGAGCGAAAAGCGCATGGTTGAGCGTCAAATTACGCGGGTGCTAACCCCCGGAACCCTCGTCGAAGAGGGAATGCTCAGTGCCAGCCGCAACAACTTTCTGGCTGCGGTAGTGTTAGTCAAACAGAAGTGGGGTTTAGCTCACGCCGACATCTCAACGGGGGAGTTTTTGACCACTGAAGGGCGAGGTCTCGAAGCCTTAAACCAAGAACTGATGCGGTTGCAGCCCTCGGAAGTGTTGTTTCCCTGCTCAACCCCCAATCCCGGTCGTCTGATTCGCGCCGGAGACTCGGGTGACGAGATTCCCGACAGCCTACCACGCCAGTTTTGCTATGCTCTGCGTCCGCCGAGTGCCTTTGAAGCGAGTAACAGCCGTCAACGACTCCTACAACGCTATCAGTTGCGATCGCTCGAAGGGTTAGGCTGTGACCATTTGCCCATCGCCGTACGAGCCGCTGGAGGACTCCTCGACTACCTCGAAAATACCTTTGAACAGGATGTCAGCGATCGCCGAGCCGGAGCCGCTTCAGGAAGCCGTAAACTGCCGCTACAACGCCTACGCAGCTATGCCATCGCCGATTATCTCATTCTCGATGCTCAAACCCGCCGCAACTTAGAAATTCTCGAAACCGTGCGGGATGGGACTCGTCATGGTTCATTGCTGTGGGCCATCGATCGAACTCGTACCGCAATGGGATCGCGAGCCGTACGACGGTGGTTGCTGCAACCCCTGCTCAATCAAGCAGACATTGAAGCTCGACAGGAGAGTATCGCCGAATTACTCGCTCATCCGAGCCTGCGAGAGAGCCTACAAGGGGGCTTAAAACAGATTTATGACCTGGAACGCCTAACGGGTCGTGCCGGGTCAGGAACCGCCAATGCACGGGACTTAGTGGCGATCGCCGACTCCATTGTCAAACTGCCCGAACTCGCGGCCCTCGTAGCCGAGGCTCAATCTCCTTACCTCAAAGCCGTGGCCAAGGTTCCCGAAGCCCTCGAACAGTTAGGCCAGCGACTCCATAAGGCCCTGGTTGAGACTCCTCCCCTACATCTGAAAGAGGGGAACCTGATTCGGCCAGGAGTCAACAGTCAACTCGATGAGATGCGGGAAATGGTCGGAGGCGATCGGCAATGGCTGGCGGACTTAGAAACCCAAGAACGGCAACGAACCGGCATTAGTACCCTCAAAGTAGGCTTCAATAAAACCTTTGGCTATTACCTCGCCCTACCCCGCTCCAAAAGTGATCTCGCTCCCGAGGGTTATATTCGCAAACAAACCCTAACCAACGAAGAACGTTATATTACCCCGGATCTCAAAGAACGCGAAGCACGGATTCTCACCGCCCAGGATGATCTCAATCGTCTCGAATATGAGATTTTTCTGGAACTGCGAGCTGAGGTAGGCGCTTTAGCCGAGGAAATCCGGCAGGTGGCGCGAGCCGTAGCTGCCCTAGATGTCTTAGCTGGTTGGGCGGAACTGGCTAACGATCAAGGCTATTGTCGGCCCAAATTAGTCACCTCTCGGGAGATTTCTATTATTCAAGGTCGTCATCCCGTCGTCGAACAATCACTTCCACCAGGATTCTTTGTCCCCAATTCAGCCGAGTTAGGCTCAATGGATGCAACCAGCTTAGGGGGGGAGAGTCCGCCGCGATCGCACCCTGATGTGATTATTTTGACCGGTCCTAATGCCAGTGGCAAGAGTTGTTACTTGCGACAGGTGGGGCTGATTCAACTGCTGGCACAAACCGGCAGTTTTGTCCCCGCTGAGGCGGCGACATTGGGGCTGTGCGATCGCATCTTTACCCGCGTCGGAGCCGTCGATGATTTAGCCACGGGGCAATCTACGTTCATGGTGGAGATGAACGAAACGGCCAATATCCTCAACCATGCCACAGGGCGATCGCTAGTGTTACTCGATGAGATTGGCCGGGGAACCGCCACCTTCGATGGCCTCTCCATTGCTTGGGCTGTTGCGGAACATTTAGCCAGTGACATTGGCGCTCGTACCATCTTTGCCACCCACTATCATGAACTCAACGAACTGGCATCGATTTTGCCCAACATTGCCAACTATCAAGTGACCGTGAAGGAGATGCCCAACGAGATTATCTTTCTGCATCAAGTTCGTCCCGGGGGAGCTGATCGCTCCTATGGCATTGAAGCCGGGCGTTTAGCGGGGTTGCCACCGTCGGTGATTGATCGCGCTCGTCAGGTGATGGGTCAAATTGAGCAACATAGCAAAATTGCCCTGGGATTACGTCGGGGTGGCTCCGGACCCTCGTCAGGAGTCGGTGAAGCTCGAGGACGCTATTCGAGTCAACAACGCGCAGGGGCTGAAGAATATCCCCGACTGCAACAACTCGATATCTTCGGTAATCGTACCCCTTTGAACAGTCAACCTAAGAGTCAACCTAAGAGTAAGTCGCAATGATGCACCGCAAACCTCAGCTCCTGTCGCCCCCACCCATGTCTCTCGTCTGGGGATTGGGAATCGTGGTCTTAAGTTTCGCGACTCCTGTCTCCCCGGCGTTAGGCGAGTTTGTACCGCCCGATCGCGGGACTCCGGGGCGTTTAGAGGGCGCTGGAACTCGCTGGAGTGATCCCAGTGAAGCTGAACCTCGCGATCAACCCTTGTTTGATACGGTCCGAGGCAGTTGTGCGTCAAGTCCTGATGTGAATGCCAGGCCCTTAACTCTGTTGGTTCCCCCGGATATTTGGGGGATTACCTTGCAGGAGTATCCTCGCTTTTTTGTGTATGTGCCACCGTTACCGGACGAGGCGAAGTTAGAGTTTGCGGTGACGCAATGGGAGTATCTCGACGGTGAGGAGGGTCAGGAGATCCGCGATCGCCAAGTGTATGTTGGTCAAGTCTCGCCTCCTGAAGAGGGTGGCATTTTGCCGTTAGAGCTGCCTCGGGAGGATGAGGAGGGCAACCCGGTGACTCCTTTGGCGGTGGGCCAGGATTACACCTGGTTTGTGCGTATTCTCTGCAATCCTGAGGCTCCCACGAGTTTTGGTCCGGATATCTGGCGTGAGGCCTGGGTGACACGGCTGGCTCCCACCCCTGAGTTTGCGGCTGAGTTGGAGGAAGCGTCCATGTCGCAACAGGTGGGACTGTTGGCGGAAACGGGGGTTTGGTATGATGCGCTCGATCGCCTAGCCGAATTGCGATCGCGCGCAGATGAAGACGAGTCCAATGTTGAACAACGTTGGCAACAGTTCCTAGATTTGGTGGAGTCTCAATAGGAATTTTAATAGTCGAACCTGAATCGCAACCCCGAGGCGGTGTGTTCCGGCAGCTTACAACCGATCGCTGACCCCCCAAACCCGTGACAAGCCAGAACACACCCTATTCCCTATTCCCTATTCCCTATTCCCTACTCCCCAATCAACTCCTTCAACCGATACATCACCTGTTCTTGCTGTTGGGCTTGAAGTTCCGGAAACATGGGTAGTGAGAGAACCTGAGAACAGACCGCTTCAGTGACTGGAAAATCGCCCGCAACGTAGCCTAGATGGCGATAGACGGGCTGAGAATGCAGCGGGGTTGGGTAGTAGACCATTGTTCCCACGCCCTGGTCTTGTAGGCGCGATCGCAGGCGATCGCGGTCTTGATGGGGAGCGAGTCGGAGGCTGTATTGATTCCAGACATGGCCGGGGACATCTTGGGGGAGTTGTAAATCCGGCAGAGGGGCCAGTAGCTGTTGATAGCGATGAGCCACCTGACGACGTTGCTGGTTCCATTCGTTTAAGTGGCCCAATTTAACGGACAAGATTGCCGCCTGAAGCGCATCCAGGCGACTGTTAATGCCGATTTCTTCGTGGTAATAGCGACGGGTTGCGCCATGTTCTTTGAGCGATCGCAGTCGTTGAGCTAGTTGAGGGTTGTCGGTGGCGATCGCGCCACCATCGCCAAAGGCCCCTAAATTCTTGGTGGGAAAAAAGCTGAAACAGCCCATCGTACCAAAACTTCCCACCCGTTGTCCCTGCCAAGTCGCACCGGTGGCCTGGGCACAATCTTCGATCACCGGAATCTCATAGGCTGCGGCTAACGCCATCAGGGCCGTCATATCCAGGGGACGGCCAAACAAATGTACCGGTAAAATCGCCTTGGGTTTGGGGGTGATGGACGAGTCTAGGAGATTGGCAAGTTGATTGAGGTCGAGGTTAAACGTCTCAGCTTCGATATCCACAAACACCGGTGTTGCGCCAACAGCGCTAATCATCTCCACCGTGGCGATAAATGTGAAGGGAGTTGTAACGACGAGATCGTCGGGGCCAATATCCAACGCTCGCAGGGCCAGAAATAGGGCATCGGTTCCCGAATTGCAACTGACACAATGTTCAGTCCCGAGATAGTCAGCAAACTCTCGCTCAAAGGTGGTGACTGTTTCACCGCCAATGTAGCGGCCCGAGGCCATGACCTTGAGAACGGTGTGGTCTAACTGCTGTTGTAAGCCTTGATATTGCTGTGCTAAGTCCAGTAGGGGAATTGAGTTCACTCGCTCACGCCCAAAAATGTCTCTCCTTAGCATACCGCTCCTGTACCCTGTTAAGTTAATGCCGCCCCGGGTAGGGGAGACTCACTCGCCTTAAAAAAATGACAAATTAGATAGGACAGCATAATGACTTAAAAATACTGTCAGTGCAAGGATTTATAGATTTTAGTTGTTTATTTTCAATTGTCTATTTTAACTTATGCCCGAGGTCAGAGATTTAAAGACGGCCCTAGTTCATGAATGGCTTACTCCTGAAGCAACCGGCGGTTCAGAACTGGTAGTTCGGGAAATTCTCAACCATGTCAATGCCGATATTTATGCCTTAATCGATTTTGAATCGTCCAATCCCGAGAGTTATCTCTATGGTCGTCGTATTGGTACAAGTTTTCTGCAACAGTTGCCGCGATCGCGAGCTGGCGTACAAAAATACCTGCCCCTATTGCCTCTAGCGATTGAACAACTCGATCTCGGGGACTACGATCTGATTCTCTCATCGTCCCATGCCGTGGCCAAAGGAGTGCTGACCCGTCCGCAACAGATGCATATTTGCTATTGTCATACGCCCATGCGTTACATCTGGGACTTAACCTTTGACTATCTCCGGGAATCGCGTTTAGGGCAAGGGATACCGGGATGGTTAACTCGTCTGTTGCTGCATCAACTGCGCCAATGGGATGTGGTGAGTGCCAACCGTGTCGATTACTTTATCGCCAACTCCGGACATACGGCCCGTCGAATTTGGCGCTGTTACCGTCGCCGCGCCGAAGTCATTTATCCCCCGGTGGACGTGGAGCGATTTCCCTTTGTGGCCGAGAAGGGAGAGTTTTATCTAACCGTGGCCCGGTTAGTCAGTTACAAGAAGATAGATTTGATCGTTCGGGCCTTTAATCAATTGGGGTATCCCCTGGTGGTGATTGGTAGCGGACCCCAGGCCAGTCGTCTCGAAGCGATGGCCCGAGGGAATATCAAATTTCTCGGATCGCAGCCCAATGGGGTTGTGGAACAGTATATGTCCCAAGCTAAGGCCTTTGTCTATGCAGCCTGTGAAGATTTTGGCATTGCTCCGGTGGAAGCTCAAGCCTGCGGAACCCCCGTGATTGCGTATGGGGCCGGCGGTGCCTTAGAAACCGTACGGGATATTCGTCAATGGGGCAGTTGCGGTACGGGGATTTTGTTTACGCCGCAAACTGACATTGCACTCGTCGAAGCGGTTAAAACCTTTGAGGAACTGCGATCGCGGTTTCAACCCGAGGCGGCGCGATCGCATTCGGTTCAGTTTGCCCCTACAATCTTTGAACAGCGTTATCTATCCTATTTAGAACGCTGTTGTCGAGACTTTCAAACGGGTATCCCCAATGAAACTCATGTCCTGTCCGCTCATCCGTTTACGGTGGACTAAAGCCAGATGGCGGATATGGCGTTAGGATCTCGACTGTGTGTGTGTGGTGTGAATGGAAGGAGTACGATGACTGCCAATAGCCAACTGATCTCTGCAAAAGGACTGTGGGCGCTTGTCAAACGGGGAATTGCACCCCGTCTGACAGACTTGCGCCCCCAACGGTTCACAGTGGCAGATGCCAACGGTGCGTTAGGAAAACGCCTGTTTGATATTCTGTTTTCTGCCCTGGTTTTGATTTTATTTTCTCCGGTGTACTTGATTTTGGGTTCTCTAATTCTTTTGAGTTCTCCAGGTCCAATTTTCTATGTTCAAGAACGAATTGGCAAAGACCGAAAACCTTTTGGTTGCATCAAATTTAGAACGATGGTCTCCAATGCAGACCAAGTTTTAGAAGAGCTTCTAGAAAGCTCTCCGCAAATCCGGCAAGAGTTTCAGGAAACATTTAAACTCAAGAGCGACCCCAGAATTACCTGGATTGGTCGTTTTTTGCGGTTTACCAGTCTCGATGAATTTCCCCAGTTTTGGAATGTTCTGCGGGGGGATATGAGTGTGGTTGGTCCACGTCCTTTAATTCGGGAAGAGCTGCCAAAATATGGACGCTACATGGATAAAGTGTTGACCATTCGCCCAGGAATTACGGGATTATGGCAAGTGTCCGGACGCAATGATATTCCCTATGAAAAGCGGGTCAAGATTGATGTGTATTATGTCAACTGCCGCAATGCTTGGATGGATTTTTGGATCGCCATCAAAACGATTGGTGTGATTATTTTCCCCAAAAATAACGGCGCTTATTAAAAGGGTGACTCGCCTCGGAAGCAGGGGCGATCGCTCAGCCGAGACCCCCTCAGTTGGGATTGACTACGGTGAACCCAACCCCCACTCCCTCGGGATGGGGTCTCGTCATGGTCCTGGCCCTAGGCTATGGGGTCTTCGCTAGGCCCAGACCTAGAGCCAGACCTAGAGGAGTCAGTCAAAGCCAGGGCAGACTCCGGCAAGATAGGCTACAACGGACGAGGGAGTCTCCCAACGATACAGACTTGAGGATTACACAATTGTGACCGAATTGAAACGAGCATTAATTACCGGAATTACGGGGCAAGACGGGTCCTATCTCAGTGAACTGCTGTTAGAGAAAGGCTACGAAGTTCATGGGATTATTCGTCGAACCTCGACGTTCAACACCGATCGCATTGATCATGTGTATGTTGACCCTCACAGTGAAGGAGCGCGACTGTTTCTCCATTATGGGGATCTCACCGATGGGACGACCTTACGGCGTATCCTAGAGGAAGTTCGCCCCCATGAAATTTATAACCTGGGCGCTCAGTCCCATGTGCGGGTGAGTTTTGACTCTCCTGAATATACAGTCGATACGGTGGCGATGGGGACGCTACGACTTCTCGAAGCGATCCGAGACTATCAACAACGCACGAGCCACGAGGTGCGTTTCTATCAGGCGGGATCTTCGGAAATGTTCGGGAAAGTGCAGGAAGTTCCCCAGAAGGAAGGGACTCCGTTCTATCCTCGCAGTCCCTATTCTTGTGCCAAGGTCTATGCCCATTGGCAAACGGTGAATTATCGTGAGTCTTATGATTTGTTTGCCTGTAATGGCATTCTCTTTAATCATGAGTCACCACGACGGGGTGAGACATTTGTCACCCGTAAGATTACTCGCGCAGTGGCCCGGATTGTGGGCGGAATGCAGAAAAAGCTGTTTTTGGGTAATTTGGACTCGAAACGGGATTGGGGCTATGCCAAGGACTATGTACGAGCGATGTGGTTGATGCTTCAGCAAGAGTCGCCGGATGATTATGTGATTGCGACGAATGAAACCCATTCGATTCGGGAGTTTCTGGATTTAGCCTTTGGCTATGTGGGCCTCGATTGGCATGATTATGTGGAGTTTGACCCCCGCTATTTGCGGCCGGCGGAGGTGGATTTATTGATTGGGGATTCGTCTAAGGCCCGAGATAAGCTCGGCTGGACGCCTTCGGTGAATTTTGGTGAGTTGGTGGCGTTGATGGTGGAAGCCGATTTAGCGGCTCTGGGGTTGCCCTCCAAGCAAGCCAATGGTGAGAGTCCGAGCGATCGCGCCTTTATTCGTCATGATTCTACCAATACGGTAGATTAAACGAGAGGATGTGGGGCGGGTGTTGTACCTGCCCTGGGAAAATGGCATTGAAGATGGCATTGAAGATGGCATTGAGAGTCTAAAAGGAAGAGGTTATGGCGGGTTTATCGTTGGCAGACAAGCAAATTGTGGTGACGGGAGGGGCGGGATTCCTCGGTCGCCAGGTGATTGCTCAGTTGGTGGCGGCTGGGGCTAGTGAGGGCAAGCTCTCGGTGCCGCGATCGCGCGATCGCGATCTACGACAACTAGACCATTGTCAGGAAGTGGTCAAAGGTCAGGATATCATCATCCATTTGGCGGCTCATGTGGGCGGCATTGGCCTGAATCGGGAAAAACCGGCTGAGTTGTTCTATGACAACTTGATGATGGGCACGCAACTGATTCACAGTGCTTATGAGGCGGGGGTTGAGAAGTTTGTCTGTGTAGGGACGATTTGCGCGTATCCGAAATTTACGCCGGTTCCTTTCCAAGAAGATGCTCTCTGGGATGGTTATCCTGAGGAAACCAACGCCCCTTATGGGATTGCCAAGAAGGCTCTATTGGTGCAACTGCAAGCCTATCGCCAGCAATATGGGTTTAATGGGGTGTATCTGCTGCCGGTGAATCTCTATGGCCCCGAGGATAATTTTAATCCCAGCAGCTCTCATGTGATTCCGGCCTTGATTCGCAAGGTTTATGAAGCTCAGGAACGGGAAGAATCTCAACTTCGGGTTTGGGGAGATGGTTCACCGACACGGGAGTTCCTCTATTCTACGGATGCGGCTCGGGGGATTGTCATGGCGACTCAGGATTATAACGATCCTGATCCGGTGAATTTGGGAACCCATGAAGAGATTTCAATCCGCGATTTGGTGGAAACGATTTGTGAGTTGATGGAGTTTCAAGGGGAGATTGTTTGGGAAACGGATAAGCCTAATGGCCAACCTCGCCGCTGTTTGGATACTCAGCGAGCTAAGGAGCGTTTTGGTTTTGTGGCTCAGACGGGGTTCCGGGAGGGCCTGCAACGAACGATCGCCTGGTATCGCCAACATGCGGCTGAACTGGATTAGAGGGGCTAATTGGGGGCAGCATTGCTGTCCCCAGTTGAGTCTTCTGGGGTTGAGTCTTCTGGGGTTGAGTCTTCTGGGGTCGAGTTTTCTGGGGTTGCGTCTAATCCATCTAAGGCTGGGCTATTAAACTCTAGCTCAGGTTCTAGTCCGGGTAATCCTCCCTCGGGTGACGGTCTCGGTTGGGATAGATCGGATTCGGGGGTGATGGGGAAATCGCCGAAGGGGTTTTGTTGTTGGTTGCGCTCTAGGGGGTTTTCTTGACTGGGATTAACGCCGAGGGAGACGCGATCGCCGCCAATCGATCGCAAAAGATCAAGGACTTGTAAAACATTGTCATATTGAGCCATGGGATGGCCAAAGACCACCACCAATCCCTCAGGGTTTTCGTTTTGATAGGCCAGAAGCCGTGCAGGGAGTTCGTCCATGGTGACGGGGTCGCGATCGACGTAAATACGACCGATGGGATCAATGCTGACTCGGAACATTTCCCGCATCTGCTGTTCGCCGGTGGAGGCTTGGGGTAAACTCTGCTCGATCGCCTGTTGACGGCTCAATCCTACTGCCCCAAGGATAAAAAATGTCAAAATACAAAAGATGACATCCATCAGCGGCAGAATCTCAATATGGGCGTTGTCCTGAAGGATCTCGGTTGGTTTAATTTTCATCGAAATAGTCTGTTGGAAATCGCCTAGAAACACCAATTAATACTCAAAAATCAACGAATTACCCGTCAGGTGAATCGGTTTTAAGTTGGGGTTGAGGTTGGGGTGTGTGGGTTAGTTTTGCCTGTCTTTGTTATTGTCTGGATTCTCGTCTGGATTTGCGTTGGGGTCTTTCTCCGGCTCTTGGTCAGGGTTAGGATCAGACGGATGGGTTGATGAAGTTTTAGGGGGTTTAGACAGATTAGGGCGATCGAGAGACTGACGTTGATGTTGAGCCCAAAATTGGCGATAACAGAGTTCTAGGGCGTTACCACTTTTGCGAAAGACTTTGGCTTGGTTGACAACAAATCCTTGAAAGAGCCGATAGAAGCTCAGGCTGATAATAGCGACAATTAATCCAGTGGCGGTACTAATGAGGGATTCGCCAATCCCCTGGGTGACGCCTTCGGTGGCGGTGGTTCCAAGATCGCCGATGCTAATCGAACCGAGGGATTCGATTAAACCTAAGACTGTGCCGAGTAGGCCGAGTAGGGGGGCGATCGCAATGACCCCTTCTAAGATTTTATCCCCCCGTCGCATATTGGCGAGTTCTTCGTCAGCGGAGGCTTCTAGGGCGAGTTGGAACAGTTCAGGTTCGGGTTCTTGAAGTTGCAGCGGTGCATAGAGGAAGCGGGCGATCGGACTCGATCGCCCCTGACGGGCAATTTCTGCGGCTAAATCCCAATCCTGTTGTGCTGTTTCTAAGACGCGATTGACCAATTCTCGCTCTTTGGGAAGGACACGAGCCCAAAACCAGAGGCGTTCAAAAATCGTGGCGATGGATAAAACAGACAACACCAGTAGCGGAATCATTGCGACACCGCCTTTATCAAACAGTTCTAGGATATTCACCCGTTGTACTCCTGCGTTCTCAAACTCTCAAGGGTTGGGGCCAGGTTCCGGCGATGAGGCCAGGTTAGGCTCGACATTGAGATACTTTAGCCGAGATTCTAGCCAATCCATTCTAACTGCCTGAACACGATAAAATTGGGGGGGCGTTTCAAGAAATCCTGAATGGTCTGGCTCAATCTCCGGAAGCAAATACAGCAACATTGGTCTGAGTGGCAAGGAGTGCTCATGGCGGGGCCGGGGGTTGCGGTTATTCTACTGCTTTTCCGGGCCTTGGGCCTGTGGCAACCGTTGGAATGGATGGCCTATGATTATTTGTTCCTGTTGCGTCCTGAGAGTTCCCAAGATGACCGCATTTTGATTGTCGGTTTGACGGAACCCGATATTGAACGCTGGGGTTCACCGATTAAGGATGAGACGTTAGCGACGCTTTTGGAAACCCTCGAAGAGGGGAACCCTCGCGCGATTGGTTTAGATTTTTACCGCAATATCCCCGTTGAACCCGGACACGATCGCCTTTTGGAGATCTTTGAGCGCTCAGATAAGATTATTGGGATTGAGAAGCAGGTCCCGGATCAGGTGGGTGGGGTGATTGGTCCACCACCGGTTTTAGCGGAGAAGGGCCAGGTGGGGGTGAATGATGTTCCGGTTGATGGTGATGGACGACTACGACGGGCGTTGTTGTTTTTAACGGATGAGGCGGGCCAGTCTTATCCGAGTTTGGGGTTTGTTCTGGCTTGGCTGTATTTGCAACAGGAGAGCGGGTTTGATCCAGAGGCCCAAACTCATCCTGAGTATCTGCAATTGGGACAACGGGTGTTTTATCCGTTTGAGGCTAATGATGGGGGCTATGTGCGGGCCGATGCGGGAGGGTATCAGATTTTGCTCAATTTTCGGGGTGGGCCGGGGTTCTTTGAGATGGTCTCCCTATCGGATGTCCTCGATGGACGGGTGAGTGCGGAGAGGATTCGCGATCGCGTGGTCTTGATTGGTCCTCTGGCGCCGAGTCTCAATGACTTTTTCTATACGCCTTATACTCAGATGATGTTGGGGGCGGATCTCGAGCGACCTCATCGCATGGCAGGGGTTGAGTTTCAGGCTAATTTAACGAGTCAGATTATTAGTGCGGCGTTGGACAATCGCCAGCTAATTCGGGTTTGGCCGTCTGGGTGGGAGGCGGTCTGGATTATGCTTTGGACGTCGGCTGGGGCGATGATGTGTTGGGGGTTGCGTCGCCGTCGTGGCACTGTGCTGGGTTTGGTTGTGGGGGCTGGGGTGTTAGGGGGGCTGGGATATGGGGCGTTTTTGGGGGGCTGGTGGATTCCTGTGGTGGTGCCGATTTTGGGGCTGGTGGGGTCGGCGATCGTGATCACGGCTTATGTGGCCCATTTGGAACGGGAAGACCGCCAGTTGATGATGCACTTGTTTGGTCGTCATGTGACGTCAACGGTGGCGGAGGAGATTTGGCGACAACGACATCAGATTTTACGGGAGGGGCGCTTGGTGGGGCGCAAGGCGACGGCCACGGTGTTGTTTACGGATATTAAGAATTTCAGTACCCTGGCTGAACAGATTGATGCGGAACCTCTGATGCGTTGGCTTAATGAGTATATGGAGGGAATGGCTGAGGTGGTGTTACGCCATCAGGGGGCGATTGATAAGTTTATTGGGGATTCGGTGATGGCGGTGTTTGGAGTGCCGTTGTTACGGGATCACGAGGCTGAGATTGCGGCTGATGCGATCGCGGCGGTGCGGTGTGCGCTGGATATGGGCTATAAGCTTCAGGAGTTGAATTTACGCTGGCAGGAGGAGGGGCAACCGATTATTTCGATGCGGGTGGGAATTGCGACGGGGTCGCTGGTGGTGGGCAGTTTGGGCAGTTCTCAGCGGGAGGATTACACGATTATTGGCGACAGTGTGAATGTGGCGTCGCGCTTGGAGAGTTTTGATAAGTCCATCGATGGGGGACTTTGCCGGATTTTGATTAGTGAGTCAACCTATCGCTATGTTCAGGGACAGTTTGCGATCGAGTTACTGGGCAATGTGTTGCTGAAGGGACGGCAAAAGCCGGCGAAGATTTATCAGGTACTGTTTGAGCCTGGGGTCTTAGATGAACAATGACCGACCGCCGTGGTTTGGCGATCGGTCATTGTCGGGAATACCCCCAGGGGAATTCGAATCCCCGTCGCCTCCGTGAAAGGGAGGTGTCCTAGGCCTCTAGACGATGGGGGCGTATTCATGATTGGGGCGAGCTTTTGAACCCAACACCTTTACTATCCTAGCCCCAAATTTTGGAAATGTCAAGGGGTGGGGGATTTTTTTTCGGGGGGCGATCTAGGGTGGGTTTCCCTGCTGGTCATACAAGACATCTAGGAGTTCAGCGACGATCTGCGGGTTAGTCTGGTAAAAACTCATCACGAGGAGAGTCGGGAGATTGGAAGCCCCGTCTCTTCAGAGCGGGGAGGAAAATCGACGCGAGCGGCAAGAGAGACCGCCGAGTCCTCGTTTATCTCACCTAGGTGTATAATAACGGCATGGAACAGCAAGTCTTAACCATTGTCTGTAAACTCAACCCAACTCCAGAGCACCGCGCCAGAGCACCGCGACCAACTCGAGGCAACTCTGGAGGCCTTTGCTAAGGCTTGCCATTTTGCCAACCAGACGGTCAACCCGAAAATTACCAACAAGAAT
>LJZT01000084.1 GCA_001314905.1 Phormidium sp. OSCR | reverse complement strand
TGAATAGGGAATAGGGAATAGGGAATAGGGAATAGGGAATAGGGAATAGGGAATAGGGAATAGGGAATAGGGAATAGGGAATAGGGAATAGGGAATAGGTTGCGGATTCTTTGCCAACTCAGAGTCTCCTTGAGAGTATCAATCAGACGAGTTGTGATTATTGTCGTTCAGATTATCGTGAAGTTGGTCGTCTAAACAAGTTTCCCGGGCAACATGAAGACGATCGCGGCCCTGAGTTTTCGCCAAATAGAGAGCGCGATCAGCGCATTTTAACAACTCATCTCCCGTAAAGTTGGGATCAGGAACCACACTAGCCACACCAATACTCAGAGTCACGCGATCGCCACACTGAGAGGTTGCATGGGGAATCTGCAACCGTCGCACCGCCTCTAAACTCCGTTGGGCCACCGCCACAGCTCCTGGAGAAGCCGTTTCAGGTAACACCGCCACAAACTCCTCCCCACCATAGCGAGCCACCAAATCCTCAGGCCGACAAATCGTCTCAGATAGCACCTGAGCCACCCGTCGCAGACAATCATCCCCCGCCTGATGGCCATAGGTATCATTAAATGGCTTAAAACAATCAATATCTGCAATCAATAACGACAAACAGGTTTTATCTCGTAAACTCCGTTGCCATTGCTCCCGTAACCGTTCATCAAACGCGCGTCGATTGGCAATTTGCGTCAATCCATCGAGATTGGCTAACGCCTCCAACCTGGAATTTGCAGACTCCAATTGACGGTTCGTTAACTCCAACTGACTCGCCAGCCGGCGTTCTTCTAGCACCTGTAAACTCAGCTTTTGACTTAACTGATGTTCCCGAGCCAGCGATCGCTGCAACGCCTGAGTTGCCCGGTGAGCCTCAATCAGACGACGGATACGCTGTCGTAAAACCCCCCAATGAATCGGCTTCGTAATAAAGTCCTCAGCCCCCATTTCAAAGGCTCGTTCAATCGAGTCCGAATCCTGTAGCGTCGTAATAATTAAAATCGGGGGACAATTGCCGCCAAACTGCTGTTTAAGCCGTTGACAACATTCAAATCCACCCATTTTGGGCATCATCGCATCGAGCAAAATCAGATCCGGGAGTTGAACCTGACAGCGATCGAGACAATCTTGCCCATTACTGACATCAATGCTATCGTAACCGTCTCGCTCAACGGCTCGTTTCATCAACATCCTTAATGTTCGTTCGTCGTCTGCAATCAGAACTGTCCCTCTTGGTGCAGGACTTTCCGCATTAGTCTCCGCATTAGTCATAGTGAAGTTGGTGTAGGAGCGTCGTTAAAGCCGTATGGACCTGATCAAAGTCCCTCTGAAAATCCTGAATGATGGCGGGTTGGTCTGAGGCCGGTACCTCAATGAAATCCCCCTGTCGAATCGCATCTTCAAGAGTCCGACAGCGGTGGGTCAAGGCGGCCGCCCCTAAACTGGCACTGAGGGAACCTAGAGCATGGGCAGCTTGCCCGATCATATCAAGCTCTCCCCCTTCTAATGCCATGTGCAAGCGTTGTAAACGCTCAGGAACATCATTGAGATAGCTTTCAATCATCTCGATGACAAAGTCAACCTCTCCGGCCATCTGTTGTAACTCGTCGAGGACTTGCAGATCGAGAATGGGATATTGGCCCGCAACCGACAACGATGGAGAGACCGCAGGTGCCTCTGAGGTGGGGAAAGCTGGGTGTAAACGTCCACTACGATAGCGTTCTAAAGCTTGACGGAGTTCGGTGGCTCGTAGGGGTTTACTGAGGTAGTCATCCATTCCCGCCTCTAAACAGAGTTGGCGATCGCCGGCCAGGGCATGAGCGGTCAGGGCAATAATATAAGGTTGAGGTCGTCCTTGCTGATGGTACTGCTGACGAATCTGGCGGGTCGCGGCCCAACCATCTAACTCGGGCATTTGAACATCCATAAAGACGAGATCAAAGTTCTCCTGGCCCAGCCGTTGTAAGGCTTCAAGTCCATTGTTAACAATACGGCTTCCATAGCCAAATCGCTCTAGTAACTGCTGAACCAACACCTGATTCATGGGCAGATCTTCAGCCACTAAAATGCGTAACGGTAGCCGTTGAGCCAAGGCCGGGTCAAAGGGAGACTCCTGAAGCGATGGGGTGGATTGATAACGATGGCGGGGTGTAATCAGACGAGTGACTGGGGGAAGACGGGGTGAGTCCAACTCTGGTACGAGTTTTAGGGTGACATGAAAGGTTGACCCCTGACCGAGTTGGCTCTCAACCCGGATTTGTCCGTCCATCAGTTGACACAGTCGTTGACTAATCGTTAGTCCCAAACCCGTCCCCCCATAGCGGCGTGTCATGGAGCTATCACTTTGAGAAAAAGGCTGAAATAGGCGATCGAAGCGATCGCTCGGAATACCAATCCCCGTATCCTCAACGGTCAGATGCAGGGTTTGTTTACCCTCCCCATCTGGCTGATCGGTATCAGGCTCAGACGCCACCATCTCCACAGAAAGCCGTATTTCCCCTTGTTCAGTGAATTTGACCGCATTACCCAGAAGGTTAATCAAAATCTGTTTAAGGCGAACTATATCACCCCGCCAAATTTGGGGTAGGGGAGTCATCAGGGAATAGCAGAGATTGAGTCCTTTCTGTTGAGCCGTCACCGCCACGAGATCTAACGCTTGTAGCAAGGCTCGATCAAACTCGAAGGGTCGAGATTCAAGTTCAAGGTGTTCTGACTCGATTTTCGAGACATCCAGGATGTCATTAATTAACGACAGCAGGGTTTCACTACTTTGACGAATGGTATTGACAAATTCCTGCTGTTGTGTATCAAGCTGACTCTCGAACAGCAACTCGGAATTACCAATCACAGCATTGAGGGGAGTCCGGATTTCATGGCTCATCATCGCCAAAAAGCGGCTTTTGGCCAGATTTGCGGCTTCAGCCTCCTGTTTCGCCGTCGCCAGAGCCAAATTTTTAGCGCTGAGTTCTTCCCGCTGAGCGGTTTCTCGCTGAAGCATCGCCGCTTGAGCCAGGGCGATTCCCAGTTGAGCAGCAACCGCTTCGAGGAGATTGACTTCATCACTACTCCAGCGACGTAGGGAACATTGATGAAGACAAATTTCTCCATTGGCTTGGCCTTGATAGGAGGTGCGAATCCCTAACATGGAGCGAATTTGATTGGCTTCGAGGAAGTCTTGACGGTTCTCGAGTAGTGGATTTTCTGAGACATCGTCGGAGACTTGGGCAATGTCTTGTTGGACAATGACGGCACTATAGGGGTGGTCTTGGATAGGAAGGATTAGCCCTAATAGAGAGGGAAGGGTCGGATGACGGGATTCGGCGACGGCTCTGAGTTGGGGTTGGCGATCGCTTTCATAGGAGAAGATCAGACAACGACTGACCGAAAAGCTGCGTCCAATTTGGTAGGCGGCGGTTTGAAAGATTTGCTCGGGATCGAGACTCTGGCGAATTTCTTGGGTGAGTTTTTTCAGGAGTAAAACATTACGATATTGACGTTTTAGGGCATCTTCGGCCAGTTTGCGATCGCTGATATCTTCTGCTAGACCCACAAAGCGATAGGATTGTCCCTGATGATCCCGAACCGGAAAGGCTTTGGCACAAAGCCAACGAACTTCGCCACTCGGTCGTAAAATACGATAGGTTTCTTCAAACACCTGTCCCTGGCGGATTTGGAGATCGAGAGCATCACTAATACGACGGCGATCGCCGGGATGAACCGCAGCCAGCCAAAGACGCGGGTTCTCATACAGATCTTGGTAAGGACGCTCAAAAATCTCTTGATAGGTCGGCGAGATATAGAGCATCGCACCCTCGCGGGATAGAATAAAAAAGATTTGCCGAATGTTTTCTGCCAATTGGCGGAATTTCTCTTCACTCTCTTGTAGGGCATCCTGGGCGAGTTTTTCGCTGGTGATATCGTTGAGGGTTCCCAGATACCCCATAAGGTTATCGTGGTGATCATAGAGAGCCACAAGCTGTCCAGAAATCCAAGATAAACTTTGATCATCGCGCAGGATGCGATATTGCAGCGTCAGATGTTGATGTTCGTTAACCGCTTGATCCCAGGCTTGAAAGACGCGATCGCGATCGCCCGGATGAATCGCCGTCAGCCAACCATAATCGAGACAGTCCTCTCTCGACAGTCCAGTGGTCTGACACCAATGGGGATTGACATAACGACAGGCTCCCATCGGATCGGCCAGAAACAACCCCACAGGGGCCGATTCAACGAGACGACTAAATTGATACTCTTGAGGGTGAACAGTCATATCGAGCAGAGGCACCTCCGCGACAGGGCGCAGAATCGCCAGCCAAGCCCCCTTGCCGCTCCCGTGAGGACTCGCAGACCCCAACCAAACAGCGATCGCCTCAACCCGTCGTTTAGGACCGTCATGAGACCCCGTAATGATGGCGCCTTGCCATTGTCCCTCATGGACGAGTTGCTGCCGAAGGCGATCGCTGTTAAAGGGAGATGCTCCAAAAAACCAACAACAGGTCGCTAAAGGCTGTCCGATGGCTTGCTCAGCTCCAATTTGATAGAGGGTTTCGGCTTGGGGACTCCAGTAGAGAAGATGGCCGCGATCATCAACCACCATCGCCGCTTCGTCGATTTGACTGAGGATCTGCTGTTGCCATTGTCGAGTTTGTTCGAGATAGTCAATTGACTGGCTTTGCTGGCCGAGGAGTTGGTGTTGCCGGTCTAGGCGAGTTTGTAACTGCTGGTTTTCTTCAATGAGGCTCTGTTGCGTGACGACTCGTTCTAGGGCTAGGGTAATATGCTCGCTGAGTTGGTCGAGCAGTTCGATTTCAGCGTCAGTCCAGGTGCGGAGGCGATCGCACTGATGGGCCATGAGAAACCCCCAGGGAGGCGCAACCGTGGGCTTGAGGACATGAAAAAGATAACTTTTAACTTGGAAATGGGCCAATAGATTCAGATAACAGGGACTAAACCCCTGTTGGCTGACATCGTTGACCACATGAGTGCCCTGACTGTGGCTGTGGGTCTGAAAACAGTGATCGTAAATCTGATGGTGCAGGCTGACTCTCCAAGGGGACAAGACCTGTTCGGCCATGACCGTTGCTGTCCCGTTGCCGGTCAATTGATAGACGATGACGCGATCGCATTCTAAGAGAGCTTGAACCTCTCTCACAACGGTGTCTAACAGTGAACTGAGGCAGTGATGACGGGCAAATTTGAGCAAAACCGAGGAGAGATGCTGGGGGGTCAGTCGGAGAGACTCAGCATCGTGAGTGAGCCTCGGCTTGCTGCGATCGCTCATGGTAATCCTAGAGTAATGCCTTGAGTTGGGCTTGTGCTTTAGATAAGGATTCTCTCCATTCTTGCTCAGGATCGCTATCGGCGACAATACCAGCACCGACTTGACCCCAAATGCCTCCTTGATGACACAAGAGAGTCCGAATCAAGATATTCAGGTCAAGATAGCCTCGCTGATCGAGATAGCCACAGGACCCATAAAAGAGACTACGCCGCACCGGTTCGAGTTCTTCGATAATCTCCATACAACGCACTTTTGGACAGCCGGTAATGGTGCCGCCGGGAAAGACGGCGGCGATGGCATCAATGGGGTTAACCTGGGGAGATAACTGACCGATGACGTTACTCACTAGGTGCATGACATGGCTGTAACGTTCGACGACGAGCAGTTCGTTGACTTGCACCGAACCCCAGCTACAAACTCGCCCCAGGTCGTTGCGTTCTAGGTCAACTAACATGATATGTTCGGCGTTTTCTTTGCGATTATCGAGGAGTTCGGCTTCGAGTTGGCGATCGCGATCGCGGGTTTCCCCTCGGGGCCGGGTTCCGGCGATGGGGCGAGTTTGGACGATGCCCTCTCGCAGTTGCAACAGTCGTTCTGGGGAGCAACTAACCACCTGTCCCCAGGGAGTTTGCCAATAGCTGGCGAAGGGAGAGGGGTTAATCTCTTGCAGGCGGCGGTAAATCTGCCAGGGATGGCGGTTGAGGTGGCTGCTAAAGCGTAGAGAGAGGTTGGTTTGAAAGATATCCCCGGCCCGGATATAGGCTTTGGCTCGACGTACCATGGCTTCGTAGTCAGCTTGTGAGGAGAGAAACTCAATCTCTGGAGGGGCGTTGAGGGGGCTAGGCGGCTCAGGAGAGGGCTGCCATTGGTTCCAGGTCTGTTCGAGGTGATCGAGCTGTTCTGGGGCGCTGGCGGCGAACCAGAGGGTCTTCTGGTGATGGTCGAGGACGGCGAACTGTTCAGGTTCGTACCAGAAGGCGATGGGGAAGGGGAGGGGGTCCTGGTTGTGGTGGGGGAGTTGTTCAATTTCCCAGCCGAGATCATAGCCGAGCCAACCAAGCCAGCCTCCGGTGAAGGGAAGTTTGGCAATATCTGGGGGGAGGGTTGGACTTGGGGTTACTAAATTGGCGGCTAAGGTACGCCGCAAAAACGGTAGAATTTCACCGAGTCCTGGCGTCCAGTGCTGGGAAACGCCCGCCCGTTGCCGAGGACGACCGGCACAGATGGAATAGCCCGTCAGCGTCGGGGTGTCTGAGCTTGAGGGACTTTCGAGAAGGACGGCGATGGGATCGTTGAGGAATAAGGCGGCAAAGACATGAGAAGCTGTATGGGATGCCAAGGGATGCGATCGCCAAAACCAGGGCTGTTGGGCGTTCATAGGCACGGTGTCACGGGCAAGTCACAAGACAGGTCAAGGGTTAACAGTTGAGGATGTTTAGTTATCTTAAGGGTTTGTTGGTCGGTGTTCAGATGGCGGTTCCTCAGCGTCCTATATTGACGCTAGAGGTCAATGGTCTCGGCTATGAGATACAGATTACGCCACGATTGGCGCGGGAACTCCCCGGAACTCAGCAGGAGGTTCAGGTGTTTGTGGATTTGCAGCTGCGTGATGACCGTTTGTTACTGTTTGGCTTTGCGACGGCCCCGGAACGAGATCTATTTCGTCAATTAATTCGGGCCAGCGGCGTGGGGGCTCAGTTAGCCATGGCCTTGTTGAGCACTTTAACGTTAGCGGATTTGGTGCAGGCGATCGTCTCAGGGAATCATAAGATCCTCTCGCAGACTCCCGGAGTTGGAAAGAAGACCGCCGAACGCATTTCCCTAGAGTTACGAGAAACCCTCGGCCAATGGCGAGAACAGGCTAATTTGCCAGTCGTCGCCACGGCCGGGTTGGCTGGTGACCTCCTCGAAGATGTGGAAATGACCTTGTTGGCGTTAGGATATACTCCTCAGGAAGTGGTTTCGGCGTTGAATGCGGTGTCGAGTGATATGCAGTTTGGCGATCGTGAGAATGCCGAAGCTTGGATTAAGGAAGCCATTTCTTGGCTGTCGCGGGAGGTAGCTGATTAGAGATTTGGGTTAACCTTCCCGCGTTAGATGGCGGTGTCCCGCGAAATCCTTGTCCATCTCGTCATCACTCTCGATGATCTCGGACACCATACGGATGATCTCAAGATGACCCTGAGGCTGCATCTGTTGCAGCAGTCGAGCCTCCCGTAACTCCAACTCCGTCATCCGTCGTAATTCCTCATCACTGTACGCCGCACGGGTTTGACGCACATCCTCTAAGGTTTGAGTCACATGAGCCAGGGTTCCCCGAATGGCGACGTTGTTCAACTCCGCGACCACCCGATAGGTGTTACGGTCTTTTCCCTGAATCGTCACCGCATCCGACCCCCCGAATTGGTGAATCACGGCGTTGAGATAGCGATTACTCGATGCAGCGGCTTGGCGGAGACGGCGACGCTGAGGCGTAGTGGCGGTACAAGTCCGAGTCATAATCTCTTTCCCCGCAAGTGTTGAACTTTACATCAACATTTTAACAGATCCAATCCCAAAGCCGCCACTTCTACCAAAAAAACACATCAAACAAGACATTTGTAGAAGTACACTATTGCAACTGTTCCTTCTATAGCAAGGTTCTTGTAGTTTTACTCTACTCTTAATTGTCACCAATTAAGTGTCTATTTTTTCTCGATCGCCATATCCTAACCGTACTTTAGCCGCCGCCTGAGTGGCCTTGCGACGGGCCTGCTCAATCGTGTCCCCTTTCGCCAGAGCCACCCCCATGCGACGATAGGGACGAGCCGTTGCCTTACCAAAGAGGCGAATCTCCACATCCGCTTCAGCCAGAGCCTCATCGACCCCTTCATAGAACACTGTATCCGAACGGCGATCGCTCAAAATCACGGCACTGGCCCCTGGGGACAAGACCTCAATCTTAGGAATTGGGAGACCTAAAATGGCCCGTAGATGTAACTCAAACTCATTGAGATTCTGGGAAACCATCGTCACCATTCCCGTATCATGGGGACGGGGAGACAACTCCGAGAAAATCACCTCATCTTGAGTTACAAAAAACTCAACCCCGAAAATTCCCGCACCCCCTAACGCCGAAGTCACGGTTTTCGCCATGTCCTGGGCCTGGGTGATTTTCGCCTCCGACAACCCCACCGGCTGCCAAGATTCCTGATAATCGCCTCGTTCTTGACGATGGCCAATGGGGGGACAAAACAGAGTGCTTCCATTCCACTGACGCAGGGTTAAGAGGGTAATTTCCACCTCAAAGTTAATCAACTCCTCCACAATCACCCGCTCACTCTCACCGCGAGATCCGGTCATGGCGTACTCCCAAGCCTTGGCCACCTCTTCGGGAGAGCGAACCACTGATTGGCCTTTCCCGGAGGAAGACATGACTGGCTTCACCACATTCGGAAATCCTAACTCGTGAGAAATCGCCTCTAAGCTGGCTAAATCATTAGCGTAGCCGTAGCGAGGGGTGCGCAGGCCTAACTCGCTGTGAGCCAATTCTCGGATGCGATCGCGGTTCATGGTGTAGTTAGTCGCCGCCGCCGTCGGGATGATGCGAAACCCTTGGCGTTCTAAATCCAGCAACTTACTGGTACGGATGGCTTCAATCTCAGGAACCACATAATCCGGCTGATGGTGTTTCACCAATCGCTCCAACGCATCCCCATCCTGCATCGACACGACTTCAGCGATATCCGCCACCTGCATGGCTGGTGCATTTTCGTAGCGATCGACTGCAATCACCGTATTTCCTAACCGTTGCGCGGCGATGACAACTTCTTTCCCCAGTTCACCGGAACCGAGCAGCATCAATTTTTGAGGAAGTTTCACAGGTAATACAGAGGATTAAAACACAAGCCCCAATTATAACAAAATGCGAGTCGTGGGGGAGGTTCGCTCAGGAGAGAGCAGCAATTCTCATTATGGAAATTTTGCCCCAGCTTATTGAGAATTGTCTCAATAAGGATTCTTGAAAGCCGCATTCTTTCGTTCAAGATTGGGCATCTTGGACAGGATGCGCGTCAAAATGAGAATTGCTGACGAGAGAGTAGCTGCGAGACATCTAGCGTAGGTTCAACCTCTTGGCTGGTCTAAATTGAGCTTAATAATCTGCTCGACGACCTGTCGAAATCAGAGACCGGGTTTCTTCAAAGAAACTTGGTCTCTTACTTGGGTGTTGGTGGTGTTATTTCCACTCCCCCACCTCTGGATTAGCTGTCCGATTTGGAACTCTTTTTCGAGGTAGTTTTACTCTTCGTTGTCGAGGATTTCTTCGAGGTGGTTTTGCGTTTACTGGTCGAAGATTTGCGGGATGACGACTTCCGAGATGACGACTTGGCCGCAATTAACTCCACCGCCCGTTCTAAGGTCAACTCCTCGGCTGACTCTCCATCGGGAATGGAGATGTTTTTGCGTTTGTACTTGATATAGGGGCCATAGGGACCATCGTAGATGTTCACCGGGTCTTTGTCGGTGGGATGGTCTCCTAATTCCCGCATTGGCGTCTTCTTGCTACCTCGGCGACCGCGACCCCGTTTGGGTTCGGCTAACATCTCTAAGGCCCGGTCTAGGGTGATGGTCAAGACATCATCGTCGGAGGAGGCTTTAATGGAGCGATAGTCATCTTTGCCATCTTCGCCTCCTTTCTTATGGACGACATAGGGACCAAAACGACCTAAACCGGCTTGGACTTTGTTGCCGGTTTCGGGATGGACTCCCAACAGCCGGGGGAGGGATAGTAAACCAACGGCGGTTTCTAGGGTGATGGTTTCCGGGGTTAGACCTTTGGGGAGGGAGGCCCGTTTCGGTTTGGGGTTCTCGTCGCTGACTTCCCCAAGTTGGACGTAGGGACCGTAACTGCCGATGAGGATGTAAATGGGTTCTCCGGTATCGGGGTGCATTCCCAGTTTGTCGGGTCCCTCGGTTTTTTGCCGTAACAAGACGTCGACTTGTTCGGTATCTAAATCCGAGGGGGTGAGGTTTTGGGGAATGGAGGCGGTGATGGTTTCGCCGTCTTTTTCGGTTTCTAGGTAGGGGCCAAATTTACCGATGCGGACTTTCACCGGCAGATTCTCCAAAACGATGGTTTTGGCTTCGGTGGGTTCGATTTGGTCTTCTTGTTCGCGAACTTGGGTGTCGAGGCCTTTGTCGCCGGAGTAAAACTCTCGTAAATAGGGAATCCACTCGACGTCCCCGGTGGAGATGCGATCGAGAGTCGCTTCCATTTTGGCGGTGAAATGTAGGTCCACTAGGTCGGGGAAGTAGTTTTCTAGCAAGCTACAGACGGCGAAGGCGGTAAAGCTGGGAACTAAGGCGTTGTTCTGCATCTGGGCGTAGCCGCGATCGATAATGGTGCCGATGATGCTGGCGTAGGTACTCGGCCGCCCAATCCCTTCACTTTCGAGGGTTTTGACGAGGGAGGCTTCGGTGAATCGCGCTGGGGGTTGGGTTTCGTGGCCGACGGCTTCGAGGTCTTGGCAGTCGGGGCGATCGCCCACGGCCAAAGCCGGTAAAATAGCCTCGCGGTTTTCCAGGGCCGCATCGGGGTCATCGGAGCCTTCGACGTAGGCGCGGAAGAAGCCGGGAAAGTCAATCCGTTTACCGTTGGCCCGGAAGAGGGCATTCTCCACGCTTAAATCGACGGAGAGGGAGGTTTGCCGGGCCTCGGCCATCTGGGAGGCGACGGTACGTTTCCAGATCAGATCATACAGGGCTAGTTCTCGGTCTTTGAGTCCCGTTTCGCGGGGGGTGCGGAAGCGGTTTCCGGCGGGGCGGATGGCTTCGTGGGCTTCTTGAGCGCCCTTACTTTTGGTGGCATATTGGCGGGGTTTGGGGCTGAGATAATCTGGCCCGTACATCTGCGTGACGCATTCGCGTGCGGCGGCGATCGCCTGCTCTGATAAATGCACCGAGTCAGTCCGCATATAGGTAATGTAACCGTTTTCATAGAGACTTTGAGCCACGCGCATGGTGTCGCGGGCCGACAGCCGTAGTTTACGGTTGGCTTCCTGTTGCAGCGTCGAGGTGGTG
This sequence comes from Phormidium sp. OSCR, assembly GCA_001314905.1. Taxonomy (GTDB): domain Bacteria; phylum Cyanobacteriota; class Cyanobacteriia; order Cyanobacteriales; family Geitlerinemataceae; genus Sodalinema. The sequence continues at coordinate 9,100 of LJZT01000084.1, read as the reverse complement.
AACGGTGGTGCGGGTTTGCGGCGGGAACTGCGCTCTTCAAAGTTGCTGACACTCCAGGGTTTGCCCAATAACTGCTCTTTGAGGGCATTAGCCTGGGACTCGTTCAGCAGCTGCACGTTACGACCGGCTTTAATTTGCCCGGTGTTTTCGTCGAAGTCGCTCCCGGTGGCCACCTTGGTCCCATCGAGGCTAATCAGTTTGGCATCGAAGGGGGTGTTATCTTTGCTCAGATGGGCTTTTAAGTCCCAGTAAGACCCCATACGGAAGGCTCGCCGCTCCCGTTCCCGCATGACAATGAGCCGCACCGCTACGGACTGCACGCGCCCGGCGGAGAGTTTGGGGGCGATTTTCTTCCAGAGGAGAGGCGAGAGGGTATAGCCGACGAGGCGATCGAGAATGCGCCGGGTTTCTTGGGCGTGGACGAGCTGCTCGTTGAGTTCTCGGCAGTTATGGAGGGCGCTTTGAATCGCCTCTTCGGTAATTTCATGGAAGACCATGCGCTTGGTGGGCACTTTGGGCTTGAGGACTTGCAGCAAGTGCCAGCTAATGCTTTCGCCCTCGCGGTCTTCGTCAGTGGCCAAAACCAGTTCTGTGGCGTTCTTGAGCGCGTCCTTGAGGGTCTTGACGACTTTTTTCTTATCTTTGGGGACGACGTAAATCGGCTCGAAGTCTGCCTCAACGTTCACGCCGAGTTGCGACCATTTCTCTTTTTTGACGGCGGCCGGAATTTCGCTGGCAGACTGGGGTAGATCGCGAATATGTCCCATGGAGGCTTCGACCTGGTAGTCGTTAGGGAGATATTTGCGAATAGTGCGCGCTTTGGTGGGGGATTCGACGATGACCAGGGTTGACATGGAGGTTCTAGTTCGACCAGTGACGTTAGCGTGACTCGGCAGGGTTGAGGATACCTCATCCCAGAGGGCTTTGATCTCAACCATATATCCGATTGTTGGTAATCGACAATCGACTGAGCACAAAATTGTTCGGTTTCTGAGGTAAACTGGCTAGGGAGGATAGGGTGCAAAAGCTTTATGGCAGCGGGATTGCCCGAATCCCGTTGTCTGTTTTCAAATCGTGACCGGGTCTTGGCTGGGTTGGGGTCAACTGGTTGGGGATACATCCAGGGCTGGCGGCGCTGATGTGGCTGTGTGCAGAGACTGATAACCGCCGATAAAGGGGATGATTAGCTTTTCTAGTGGCTCGCGGCGATCGCCACCGGGCAAGGACTATGTATCATAGGGTTACGAGTCCTTTACAAAAATGCTTAAGCGATTCTAAACTCATAGCCAAAACCTATTTAACCATGGGCTTTCTGTGCGTGAGCCGGAATTGTCCGTTTCCTTGGATTCCCTCAAACGAGAATGGGTCTTAGAGGCAGGTGACTGGCGATCGCCCATCTGAGTTGGGGGATGCCCCTGCAAACGACCCCAATGTGTTGTCAAATACGAGATTTTAGTAATGAGTACCACTGAACAACCCGCCGATAAGTCCACCAGCCGCAGCAGTAGCGCGAAAACCCGGACTACGAAAACTCGTAGTGCCAGTTCTGCCAAGGCTGAGGAAAACAAAACTCAAACGGAACAAGAGCAAGCTTCAGCCCTAGCGCTTCAGAATTCAGAGGCCCGCAAGGCCCTCGATCTCAAACCTGCGGATTACCTTCCCGGCAATCGTCCCGTGGGCATTAGCCACCGGGAAATCGTCGATACGTTTTCAGCCGTGGGCGGCTTACGTCCGATTTTTTCCAATGATGTTGATTTCACACATACCATGAAAGCCTCCGGCGTTCGTCCGATTTCTGCGAGTACCCTCGCCATTAGCGAAACCTATAACGCCATGGGCAATCGTCCGGTGTCCGTTAGTACCATGAAAGTCAGTTCCACGATGCAGTCCTCGGGGGTTCGCCCAATTTCGGCGAGTACCTTGGTGATTAGTGATACGGTCACCATTATGGGCAATCGCCCCGTTGCCGCTAACACAACGGCGGATATTGACTCCTTGATGGGCTATTTAGATTAGGCTATTGACCCATCTGTCGTTTTAACTGATTCAATTCGTCTTCAGTTTCCCAATCACTAAAGACTTGTTCTAGGGGATCTGCGGCGATTTTTTGAAAGCGGGTGTTGCTGCTGGGATTGTCCCAACTCGACACCCGTTCTTGGTTGCTAAATTGAGCTTGTTCGGCTCGAAGTTGGGCGGCTTTGGCGTGCACTTCTTGGCGACGAGATTGGATATTTTGTTTTAAGGTTTTGGCTTGTTCAAGTCGGTCTTGAACTCCGAGGCGTTGTCCCCAAAGTTGGTTGCCACGCCGCAGTAGCAAGGCTTCTCGCTCTTGGGCAGCTTTAACGAGATCGTCACGTCCGGCGGCTTGGGCTTTTTGGATACGAATATGCCAACGTTGGATATCTTGAGCGGTGTCTAAAATATCGGCTTCTAGGCGTTCTTCTTGGGTTTGCAAGCTGGCAATGAGGCGCAGGGTATCTTCCTCTTGTTCCCGCAATTGCTCTTCTATGGCTTGCAGTTCTAAGTGGGGATGAGCGGCTAAAAATTCTTCTAAACGAGTCTCTAAAAATTGGCTGAAATCTTCAAATAAACCCACGATCGCATCCTCGTTTTATATAGGGAACAGGCAAGAGGCAAGAGGCAAGAGGCAAGAGGCATAACCCACCCCTGCCCCTCCCAGGAGGGGAAGGAAAGACTTAGGGGTCTACCCTTGGGGTCGCCCGCTTGGGGTCGCCGGCTAAAACTGTTGTCCTACATGAAATGTACGGGTTTCACCGTTGCGACGGACTGACACACGATCGCCCCTGACTTCGGACAACGTCCAGCCACTGTCACCAATGGATTGACCGATATCAATCCAGCGGGGGGAGCCATTCACCTCAAACAGGGCAGCCGGCTGTTGGCCTTCACCCCGTTCTAGGGTTCCCACGAGGGCATAAACTCCCTCCGGGGCGGCCGCTGTCCGTTGTTCATCGTCTGACTGCTGAGAGGGGGTGGGTTGTTTCTCCGCCGGGGTTGCGGCAGCGGCGTTGGGTGGGGGACCGGGGACTTCTTCGGCAATTTCGGGCAGTTGAGGGACTCGCACTGCGGTTTCATCCCCGTCATTCTCCGGTTCACTGTCTGCTGCGGCGGTGTCCTCCGTTTCCTCACTGGGAAGATTGGGGAGAGGGACCTGGGTTAAGGATTGACGTTCTAGGGCGTTGGCGATGCGGGTTAGGGATTGAGCGACGGCGTTGGGTGATGTGGCGTCAACGGGAATGTTGAGGGTTCCCTCTGAGGAGGCGCTGGGAACCGATGACTCGGGTAGAGGGGGCAAGGCGGGACGGTTTTCGATGCGATCGAGGGCTTGGCCCATGTAGGCGATAAACTCTTCGTCGCTGGCTGTGCCTGGGTCCTCCAGAACTGGGGCTGCGGTGGTGGTGCTGCTGCTTGTTTGCGGGGATTGTTCACTCGCGCTTTGACGGAAATAGCCGCGATTGAATAGCCATAAGCCTAAGACGACGGCTAGGGAGACAAAAGCACCGCCGAGGAGAAGGCGATCGAACCAGACTAAGCTTTTGTCCTCAGCCCGTTTTCCCTGGGAGTTGATGGCTACCTCGACGGAGGGAGAGTCCACCGCTGGGGGGGGCTGCATGGCGGGGGCCACCAGGGGCTGCACCACAATCGGGGGAACTTGAAGCGGTTTCAGGGCGATGGGTTTGTGGTTCGCCGGTTCTTGGGGCAGTTCTTGGCTGCGATCGAGCATCTGATCGACGTCTCGGAACACCTCATTCAAGAGGCGATCGGCATCGGCTTGACCGTGGGGGTTGATGGGGCGATCGCGTTGGTCGGTTGGCATAGACATGGGGCGGTTGTCCGACATGACGGTATTCTCGAAAGTCGATCAGTTAAGGTCTTCACCAAATTATAAAGCATCGTTTCTCCAGGGGAACACCCCAGGGGGGCGATCGCCCGCAATTCCCCGGCCAGTCCTGAGCCGTTGAGGGCGGGGACTGGGATACACTGGGGAAGGTGTCGTGTTGGATTCTATGGTTTGGCAACCGGGTACGAAAATTTTTGGCGATCGTTACACCGTCGCAAAGCGGCTCAAAACGGGCGGTTTTGGCATCACCTACCTCGTCAACGGCCCGAGGGGTCGGCAGTGGGTGCTGAAAACCCTCAAGGATGAGGTGATGACTGAGGCCGAGTATATCCCCTACCGGGATAAGTTTTTGCGGGACTTTGACCGGGAAACGGCGAAAATCGCTATCTGTCGCCATCGCCACATTGTCCAGGTGGTGAATCATTTTATCCATGAAGGGCTGCCCTGTATGGTCATGGAATACATTCAGGGGCAGGATTTAGCGGAACGGGTGATGCGCGGGGGAGCCTTACCGGAGGCGGTGGCCTTGCGCTATATCCGGGAGGTGGGGGAGGCGTTGATGGTGATGCACGAGAAGGGATTGCTGCATCGAGATATTAAGCCCCACAACATTATGGTGCGCTTGCCCGCCGATGAAGCGGTGTTGATTGATTTCGGCATTGCGCGGGAGTTTATCCCCAATTTGACTCAAACCCATACCATCGCTCTTACCCCCTGTTTTGCACCGATTGAGCAGTACGACAAGCAAGAACACCGGGGAGAGTTTACCGATGTCTATGCCTTGGCGGCGACGCTGTACTATCTGCTGACGGGAAACTTGCCGCCCATTGCGACGATGCGGGTGTGGAGGGACCGCCTGGATATTCCCAAGCATTGGTCGCCCGAACTAGGCAACGCGATTCGGCAGGGGATGGCGATCGAACCCGACGATAGAACGCAAACCGTGGCGGACTGGTTGGCACTGTTGCCTAATAGTGGCGGGGGTTTACTGTCATTCACGTTTGAGACCGTGCGGGTTAATGACCGGGGGCAAATCGTCCAGAAAATTCCTGGTCAGGCGCGGTTTTATCCCCAGGATTTGGGTCAGGGGGTGCGGTTAGACATGGTGCAACTTCCCGGCGGTACGTTCTTGATGGGAACAGAAGAGGCGGAAATTGAGCGGCTGTGTAAAGAGTATGATAAGGGATGGTTTAAGCGGGAAAGCCCCCAGCATTCGGTGCAGGTTTCCCCCTTTTTGATAGGCAAAACCCCCGTCACCCAAGACCAATGGCGGGTTGTGGTGACGCAAGTGGGCAAAATTGTCCGAGACTTAGACCCCGACCCATCTGGGTTCAAAGGCGGGAATCGTCCCGTTGAACGGGTGTCTTGGTATGATGCGGTGGAGTGGTGCGCTCGCTTGAGCAAGCTAACGGGTCAGGAATATCGCCTCCCCAGCGAGGCAGAATGGGAGTATGCCTGTCGTGGCGGAACTACCACTCCTTTTGCCTTTGGTGAGACGATCACGCCAGATTTAGCGAACTATGACGGAAACTACAGCTTTGGCAACGCAGCCAAGGGACAATACCGACAAGAAACCACCCCAGTAACAAGCTTTCCTGCCAATGGCTTTGGCTTGTATGATTGTCATGGCAATGTTTACGAGTGGTGTTTCGATCCCTTCCATGATAAGTATCAGGGTGCGCCTGGGGATGGTAAAGTATGGGATGAGAATGTGAATGATAATCGTTATCAAAAACCTTTAGCAAATCTTAAGGTTTTATTGAAGGAAAGCGATAAAAGATACGTGCTGCGTGGCGGTTCTTGGGACTACGGCCCGTTGTTCTGCCGTTGCGCTTACCGCGACCACTACTGGCGCGACGACCTCTACAGCACCGTTGGGTTTCGCGTCTGTCTGGTAGGCGCAGGACTCTTTTAGCCCTTTGCTCTTTAGCTCTCTTGCCCTTTGCTCTTTTTTCCTTTACCCTCTCTAAAGCGACCGCAGGGAGCTTTTTTTATTTTTTTTTCATGAAAGAACTACCGATTATCCAGAAAACCTATGACCTAATTCAGTGGTATGTCCCCATTTTGAACCGATTGCCCAAAACTCATAAATTCACCCTTGGGGATCGGATTATTTCTAACCCTTCCTCGTTACTTGGCTCTGCCAAGTAACGCCCTCCCGGAGGCTCTGCCTCCCTCCCCCCAGGCGGCAGAGCCGCCCAACCCCCATGCCATGGCAGAGCCACGGCACGAGAAGTAAAGGGTGCTTCTGGTAGGGGCTAGAGGGAAGTGCAAATAACCCGGTTTCTAGGGCTGCACCCAGAAGCCAATACCATGACAGAGCCATGGCACAAGAGCTAAAATTGTAAGATCACATCGCGAGGACTAACTATGATTTCCCCTCAATTATTAGAGCTTGAACAATCTATCTATAACTTATCATTAGAAGATAAACTTTGGCTGCTCGATAAAATCTTTGAGCAAGTGCGAGACACGGCTACCCATCAACAGGAAAAAGACCTGCAACATCTCAACTATGATGATCAAGTAAAGCCCATTTGGGAAATTGCCGTAGAAATTGGGGCAAAAATCCCAGATTCTGAATGGGAAAATGTGCCGAGTGACTTGTCAAAAAACTTTGATTTGTATCAAAGGTATCTTCAGGCGGCAGAGCCGCCCAACCCCCATGCCATGGCAGAGCCACGGCACGAGAAGTAAAGGGTGCTTCTGGTAGGGGCTAGAGGGAATAGAGAGAGATGCAACAAACTCAGTTTATCGGAAGCACACTCCTCAATTAGCTCACTATAATCTAATGTAAATCTTAGAAGTATGGGTCTTCAGGATATACGGTGTGATTTGTTGCATGGGATACCAAATTGTAGGGGCGAAAAATCCCCTCCTGGGAGGGGCGAGGGGTGGGTTATGCCCCTACGGCAAAGGGTATAATCTACCATAAATTTTTCTTATCACCATGAACCCTGAAGACCCTATTTCTTCTGCATTATTCTTAATAATAGGGCATTAAGGTTCTGAGTTTTCCTCCACATCCGGCGAAAAGAACAAATCATCAATTCCCCTGCGGATATCTTGGGCAAAAATCCCCAAAATAATCGCCACAATAATCCCTAGAACTGTCGCATAGAGGGTATAGAGATTGAGCCGAACATCTGGATCAGGAGATGTCGGCGGTGGCGACGGTTCGGCCCCTTGGGGAACGGGCAACAAGGCTAAAAAATCCTCGATGGTTTGGGGGCGATCGCCATAATAGACCTTCATCCCCTGACGAATTGCCCGATTCGTTTGATCGCTCACCCCAGAAATGGGGGGCAATTTCCGACCCTTGCGCTCCAACTTCCGCCGCTCCTCCGCATTAGGAGGCACATCCCCCGATAACAGAGTGTAGAGCGTCGCGGCCAACCCATAGACATCAGAATAGGGTTGCGCCTTCTCCGTGGGGTCATAAAGCTCCAGAGCGCTATAGCCATCGCTATTGCTCGAATGAATCGAGGTGAGCGTCTCGTTAAACCCCTTGGTGACGCCAAAATCAATCAGTACCGCCTCCGATTGTCCCGCCCGCAGCATGATGTTAGCCGGCTTAATATCCCGATGCACCAACCCCTCCCCATGCACCACCGTTAACGCCTCTCCCACTTGGCGGATATAGGTCAACGCCTCCTCCTCCGCCAGAGTTGCGCTGGGTAAACTGGCCAAATCATCCCCCGCCACAAACTCCATGACAATCACGGCCTGACCCTGTTCGAGAAATGAACCGAAACAGCGGACAATATGGGGATGATGGCAACGGGCCAACTTCACAGCCTCATTGATCAGCTTGGTATTGAATTTATCTCGCTCCTCGGGGGTCAGTTGGGCTAAAACCTCATCGCGCAAGGTTTTGAGGACCAGGCGATCGCCCCCCTTACCCTCGGCCAGATAACTAATCCCGACTCGCCCCTGGTTGAGCGATCGCACCACCTGATATTTCCCACCATCGAGAGTATCGCCCGCCTGCCAACTCATCTATTCTCCTCGACCTAACTCACCTTCCCCATACTAATCCCCGTTGACGCTCCCGAGGATTCAAGCCCTTGCTGTCGTTCCCTCCTGATACCCATTCATGAGAGTTGACAGTAGAAATGAGGATTTTAGGTTAGAGCGAATCTGGAATTCGGAGGAGAATTTGTTGATTCCGGTGTTTGCGATAGATGTAGAAGTCACTATCTAACGTGAGAATTTGACTGTTTGGATACAATTCAGCCATTCTCACTAAGCAAGCATCAGCCAAAGACATTGGGACTGACTCATATCGTTCTAAAAGTTGATGAACGGCTTGATATTCTAGGCTGAGAGAGAAATCTAGAGGCACAATATTTCTAGCCAATAACTCCATAATGGCATTGCGCCCCCCGTAAATATTTTGCAGCAAAAAACAGGCTTCTGTAATCACTGGTTCACAAGTGATCAATGGAGGTTGAATCGTTCGCCATTGATCTAACAACCATCCATGCCACGAATCACGAGCATTGAGGAATGCAACTAGAGGGCCAGTATCAATGATCGTTTGAGTCATTGGCCAAAGCCTTCCAAGTATTGAGGATTGGTTGAGAGATCTGGGGGAGCGTTAAGGCAGCCAGCTAGATCACTTGCCAGGTCAAAGGCAGAAGCAGATGGGTCTGAGGGAGGATAGTTAGTGGTGCTTAGAAACTCTTGAAGTTGTTGGGTGAGATGATTTGGATCAGTACGGAGGGGACGTATCAGTTGGAGTAAAAGATTCACCGAGGAATCGGGAGCGAGGAGAATTTCTTGAATCAGTTGTTCGCGGGGAGTCATAGTCTGTGAGAGGGGGGTGAGGTTTTGTTTTTAGTGTAGCGGTGGATGAGTAGGCATGATGTTGAGGTTTACGTTCACTGTAGCCAACGAAATAGGCTCTCTGGGGTCAACTCTAGGGACAAACCAGGTAACACTGGCAACGGGTTTTGGGGTGGCCATTCTTCGGGGAGGCGATCGCACTGAAACACCAAGACAACTCGCTCGGCTGGATCAATCAACCAGGCCAACTCTGTCCCATGACTTGACATCCTCCCACGCTAATTCAAAGAATATAGCGTGGGATTCCCACCATCACTGATGGGGTTTCCTCTTTCCACGACTCGACTTACTTTGAGGAGTTTCCCCACCAAGGCAGAGGTCGATATCTCCAGAGGCGTCAGTTCCCGTATGCCCTACGGTACGCAATCCTAATTCAAGGATATTGATAGC
>LJZT01000082.1 GCA_001314905.1 Phormidium sp. OSCR | reverse complement strand
AACGGTTCCACACCAAGCGGCAGCAGCCAAAGGCTTTCGCCAGGGCGACGGACTGCTCTGGGGTGGGATAAATTCTCAGCTTAACGACGTTCATTAGTGCGATTAATAATCGTGTTAAACTCAGTCTAGCAGATTGATTTGTTGATCCGCAACCTTGCCGCTCGGCTATCCCAAGCGACGCTCACCCTAACGGGTAGAGCGCGGGGCTTCCCGCCGAGAAGCTAATGTGGGACTAACCCATCGATATGACAGCATGAGTGACTCGAAACTGAACCGTCGGCGTATTGTTGCCTTTGCCCTGCCTGCGATTCCCATTTCAGCCATGGGATTGCCCCTCGTGGTCTATGTTCCGCCCTTTTACAGTGAATTGGGGTTGGGGTTGTCGGTGGTGGGCAATATCTTCGCCTTAGCGCGGTTGTGGGATATTATCACAGACCCGATTTTGGGAACCATCAGCGATCGCTGGACGACTCGCATCGGACGGCGACGGCCCTGGATTATTTTGTCGGTTCCCCTCTTGATGGCAAGCGCCTACGCCATTTTTCTCCCCAGTCAATCCGTCTCAGCCGCCTATTTACTGATTTGGCTGATTTTGCTTTATGTGGGTTATACCATGCTCAGTATCTCCCATATGTCCTGGGGCGCCGAACTCTCGGACGACTATTACGATCGCTCGCGAGTTCAAGGCTGGCGGGAATTTGCTCTAATTTTTGGGATGTTGGCGGTGTTAGTGATTCCCGCCATCATCCAACAACTTCAAGCTGCCAACTCCAGAATACAACTCGGGGCCATGGGCTGGTTTGTGGTGATGACGTTGCCGATTACCGTTGCCGTCTCCGTCTGGACAGTCCCAGAACGCCCAACTCCCCCTCAACCTGGGATTGGTTTCGTTAATTCCGCCAAAATCCTCGCCCGCAACCACCTCTTACAACGAGTCTTAGGGGCAAATTTCTTAACGGGATTGGCCCCAGGGGTCACGGGGTCGATTTATATTTTCTTTATCAGCGATGTCATGGCTTTGCCCGATTGGTCAAGCGCGATTCTGCTGATGTATTTTCTCGCCAGTCTGATTGGGGTTCCCGGTTGGATTTGGCTGAGTTGTCGTCTGGGGAAACATCAAACCTTCATTGTGGCCATGGTTTGGATGTCGCTGGTGTTACCGTTGCTGCTGTGGGTTCCCCCCGGAAATTTAGCTCTCAATATCTTGGTAAACGCCCTCTATGGGGTCACGACGGCGGCAAGTCCCTTTCTTTTGCGCTCGATTTTGGCTGATGTCACGGATTGGGACAATCTGCAATCGGGCAGTCAACGCACTGGTTTGTATTATTCTCTACTGATGATGAGCAATAAGTTTGGCTATGCTCTGGCGGTGGGGGTGACTTACCCGGTCTTAGATTGGATTGGCTACAGTCCCGAGATAGAGAATAGTGCGGCAACGCTGATGGGGTTAAAGCTGTTATTTGTCTTTGCGCCGATTCTGGCGGTGTTACCGGCGGTGGCTCTTCTCTGGCGTTTCCCTCTCGATAGTCAGGCGCAACAAGCTCTACGTCAACAGTTGCTTGAGCGAGATTTGCTCAAGGAGCGTTAGACGGGGTCCGGGTTAAAGACCCCCTGAAAACGATCGCCTCCCCCAGAAAAGAAGGGGCGATCTAGAGTTCGCCCCCTGGGATAGTTGCTATCAACGATGGTGTTAATCTAACTCGTCAAGTCGGGCTTGAATCTCCTCAACTAAGGCTTCAGCCTGCTGTTCGGTTGCTAGTTCCAGGGCCGTCTCTAGGGTGGCGATCGCCTCGGAGGTTCGGCCTCGCTGCTGCAAGGCTCGTCCCAAGAGATAATAGGCTCGGGGCTGATCCGGTTCGGCGGCGATCGCCTGACGCAAGGATAAAATGGCATTCAAGCTATCGTTGTTGTCTAACAGGAGTTCTCCGAGGGTCAGATGAACATCGGCGCGATCGCCCATGAGCCGAGAGGCTTGGCGCAACAAATCCAGAGCCTGCTCTCGTTCTCCTTGGCTGAGCAAAAGTCGCCCCACTTCAAACAATAAGGAGCCATCGCGGGGGTTCAACTCCACGGCCCGATTAAAGGCTGTCAATGCACCCTCGACATCCTCTTGGTTGAGACGAGCCACTCCTAAATTGACCTGAATCCGCCCTTCGTTGGGGGCTAACTCTGCTGCGGCTTCTAACACCTCTAAGGCTTCGTCATAGCGCTCAAGTTGCAAGAGGGTTGAACCAATGGACTCTTGAACTTGCCAATTGTCAGGATTTAAGGCCGCCGCTTGACGATAGGCCTCTAAAGCCCCTTCATAGTTCTCCTGACGATAGCGCATGACCCCCAAGCCTAAAAAGGCGTTGGTATTGCGATCGTTGAGCTCGACCGTCGCTTGATATTCCGCTTCAGCGGCCTCGTACTCTCCCGCATTCGCCAAACTGTAGGCCAGGGCATAATGGAACTCTGAGACATTAGGTTCGAGTTCTAAGGCGCGACGATAGGCTGTGATCGCTGCCTCATAGTTGCTTTGCCGAGCTTCGAGGTAGCCGATGGCTGAGAAAATTCGCGCATTATCCTCCTCTAACTCAGCCGCCTGACGATAGGCCCGTAGGGCAGCGGCCAGGTCCCCGGAACTAACGAACTCCTGTCCTGCAACCAGGAGTTCGTTAACGTCGCGATCGTTATCCGCCTGCACCAAATACTGCGGCCGATTGGGTGAGACTAAGCTGGCGGCGGTGACGGGAGGAGTGGCCAGGGTGGCGATCGCCGCGATGGAGGAGAAGACTGAAATGAGCCAATCCCGAGGCTGTGCTAAACATCTCAGGGGCGATCGATGACCTCGATGTTGGTGAGTAAACATAGGTGTGATACAGCGTCCTTGTGAGAGCGAACAGAATCTTGGACTCTTAGGTCTGAGATCTCAGCGACAGATCCCTTAGACCCAAGAATCTCCATATCCTATCATTGACCGTTAGCCGTCATCGGATTCGGGATCTTCCTTCAGTCTGGAGCGATCGCCTGATTCAATTTTAAGCGCTGATCGCCCCTTGCATCCGGGCTTCGAGGCGATCGAGGAGGGTTTCGACATCCTCGCCAACTTCCTCAAAACATTGGGGAGGTTCCGGTTGCGGTTGGTATTGAATGGCCTGAATCTGTCCTTGGCCAATCCCCAATAACAAAACTTCAACCTTGGGATTATGGTTTTCGACCACTCCCATCATGACCCGCAACTGATTATCCACTTTTTCATTGAGAGTGACTAAGGCAGCTCGGGGACAGGTAACGAAGTGAGGATTGGGGTCAATGTCAATGCCGAGAGTCGCGTCATTGTCGGGATCTTGCAGGTGCAGTCCCCAAGCTAGGGCCGCTAGTTCTTGGCTGTTGGCTCTAACAAAATGGTCAAGTTGTTGACGCCATTGAGCAGCGGCGGCGTTGGTGGGGGAGATTTCAGATTCCATGATGACTCACGTGCAAGAACAATGCGTCCATAGCTTAGCAAATGGGAGGTTGACCGGTCGAGGGTGAACTGGGTTGGCTGAGGCGGTCTACATTCGAGCTAAGGCGGCCACTTTTTTCTGTTTATTAGGATGGAGTCCGTCGAGTTCTTCCAGGGATAGCCATCCTTCTTTGATTAACTGGGAAAAGGCAAAGAGAAACATAGAGTCTCGGTAATCATATTTACCATCAATGTCATGGCGTCTGGCACTGAGATAGTCATGAAGTTGCCACAGCTCATCTAAGCCTGAAATCGCTTCGACTTTAGTTTTTACGTCGTCAACTAAGGCGGCAACTTCGCGGTGATAGGCTTTTTTAAATGCGGCTTGGGCTAGGTCTTTTTCAGCGGTTGTCCAATCAATGTCAGTTTGTGGCATTCTGTTAAGTCTGAATAATCTCTAACGTTTCGCAAGGAATTTAAGTGAATTTGGACCCAACCTGGGTTTTAACTCTTGGTAACTGTTCAGGAGAATTGAGTGTTGAAATCAGGCTGCGATCGCAAGCCAAACTATCCCTGAGATCAGGACAACACTGACATGACTCAGTGAACTCGTCCGAGCCGAGCGATTACATTTCAACCCATTAAAGCCGTCGTCACGAGCTACCGCCGCCAATCCCAATCCCAGGACTTATACCGATCTGAATCCGCACCAGTCCGAAACCTGTGCAGCACACAGCCAGCCAAATCTCGGCTGAGACAAGGCGACTCATGAATTAAGAAAAGATGTTGTAGGTCGGGCCAAATTTTAGGTGGATCGATTATATCAGATTTTGGCAAAAAAATCAGAGGATATCTCAGCCAATCGGGTTGGGGAGACACCTCTGATTTGGTGATAGCCCTGTTGTAGAGAACGTTTCAGACCTCTCAACTGAGCTTCCGTTCTGCTGTTTAGCGGGCTAGGTTCACGAGTTCTTTGGGTGAGGCGAGTAGATCAATCGCCACAAAGTAAATTTTGTTCTCGGGGTTGAGTAGAAAACGCCAAGCCATGTTCATACCGACGGCGGCGCCAAACCAGGGGGTTTGAACTTTACCCGTTACTTTGATTTGGGTGTAGCCATCTTCGGCGGGTTCAACAACGCCTTGTTCGGGCATCAGTTTCAAGTTCTGACAATCTTCACGCATGAACTTGTAAACATTGTCTTTACCGACAATGGGGCGTTGGAAGGGGGGTTGCAGGGCGCCATCTTCGACGAACAACTTAATGAGGTTGTCGAAGTCGTTGGCGTTCATATTGTTCATATAGTTCAGCACCGTGGGGTTATCGACACCCTTAATGCTGACACTGGTGCGTTGCGACATCTCTTTGGGAGGGGCAACGGGTTCAGCGACGGTTTTATAGCCATCGAGTTTATTGGTGTCAAAGCCCATGTCCACCACCGCATTTCGCAACACGGTAATTTGCTGGCCAGAATCGAGGTTACGAATGGCCTCTAAGACGGCTTTGGCGTTGGCCGAGAGTTGGTAGCCATCGGGAATGGGGGCGACAATGCCCTGTTCCATCCATTCGCCGAGTTGGTACCAGAATCCCAGTTTAATGTTGGAGGACCAGATCGCATAAGTCCGACAGATTTCGGTATCGGCGCGATTGGCTAGGTCACACATGACCTGGGATTGCTCTTGGAAGGACATGGCCTTGATTTGATTCAAGGTATTCTCGGCAAACTGCATATTTGCAGCCCCCGGTGCAGCGATGGTGATAGATTTGCCCATTTCGAGATAGGCAAACCAAATCAGGGCCAATTGATCTTCGGCGTTCAGTTGCGAGAAACGAGCGATGGTCGCGGGAACAGCATCTGCCGATAGAGTTTCTGGGAAGATGTTGCGGGCTGTTTCAATGTTGAATGGCATCTGTTAACCTGAGCTTAAACAACAGTTAATTGAATGGAAAAACGTCACCTTGGTGACTAAATAACCAGGAAAATTTGAGGGCTATTTTCCTAATAAAACTAATCTAGAAATTTTGGTCATTTCTAGATTTTTTTTGTCTGGCATTACAACCAAATTAGTCGGATTTGGCTAAGTCCTCTTGTCTTCTACTATATCTTAGTTCTCGGTGAGGGCGCAAGGTGATTTTTCTTAATTTCAATTCCTTCCTAAATGGTCACTGAGGATTAAGTTTCTCCGCGTGAGGATGTTTCGCGGTCCAATGGCGGTCTGAAGATAAATAGGGTGAAATTCCCGTAAAGCCAGACTTTTCTAGCATCTCGGCCATTTCTGAGCGGGTGAACGCCGCACAAAGGGAGTCTCGAAAAAGTTGGGTTTGATGGGGATCATAGTCAGCTCCGAGTTGGGCCACGAGATGAGCGACGGTTTCCTGGTCAACTGGACGAACCAAATCCCTCAGAAGTAGGCCCCCTTGGGGTTTGAGAACCCGTCGCATTTCTCGCAGACAGTGCAGTGGGTCTGGTAAGTGGTGAATAATGCTATTGGAGATGACGAGATCGAAATGATGATCGGGGTAGGGAAGTTGTTTGGCGTCAGCGTAGTCGAGGCGGATGCGATCGCCGAGTTCAGCTTTGGCCACATGGCTGGCCCCGAGTTGTAACATGGTCTGGGATAAATCAATACCCGTGACGGTCCATTGAGGCCGACGTTGACACAGAAGGATGGGAATGCGAGCTGGGCCGGTTCCCACGTCGAGGACGGTGGCTTGTTCTGGGGCCAGGGCGATCGCCTCTTCGACAAAGGCCTGATTCACCTCGGTAAAATCCATGGCATCATAGGCCATGGTTTCTTCCCAGGTATCCATCACTTCGGGTTCTAGAACTCGTTTCATAGGCGATTCATTTGCTGGCTAGGTTCGTGTTGGGTGACTACGGGCGGTTCGCTCGTCTTTCTGATTGTATCTTGTCTAGGAGCCACTGTTCTGCTACCTGAGATGTCAAGGGGCGAGAGAATAAATAGCCTTGTCCCTCTTCAAAGCCAAGTTCTTGTAAAGCGGCGAGTTGCTGTTGAGTTTCAATGCCTTCGGCCACGAGTGAGAGATGTAAGTTTTGTGCTAATCGAGCGATATTACGGACAATTTCAATACTTCGGTCACTGGCTTCAAGTTGCATGACAAACGAGCGATCGAGTTTTAAGACGGTAAAGGAAAATAAATGTAAATAACTCAGAGACGAGTAGCCGGTCCCAAAATCATCAATACTGAGGGTGATGCCCCGCCGCTGAATTTGCTCTAAACAGCAGCTAATTTGCTCGGTATTTTGCATTAAGGTCGTTTCGGTGATTTCCAGCTTCAGGCAATGGGCGGGAATTTCTGTTGTACTTAGGATATCATCGAGTATGGCTAAAAAACCGGGTTGCGTTAATTGAACTGCTGCAACATTCACACTCATCGTTAATTCGGGTTGCTGGAGTTGAGTTTGCCAAGAGGCTAACTGTTGACAAGCTTGGCGTAATACCCATTCTCCGAGAGCAACGACTAACCCCGTTTCTTCTGTTAAGGGGATAAATTCTCCTGGGGGAACTAAGCCTCGTTCGGGATGTTGCCAACGGACGAGAGCTTCAAAGCCTAAACAGTGGGATGTTGAGAGGTGGATAAAGGGTTGATAGTAAACCTCAAACTCGTCTCGTTCTAAAGCCCGACGTAATGCTGAATCGAGTTGAATCCGATTGAGAGCTTCGTCTCGCAGTGTTTGGCTAAATATGACATATTTATCAGGCAATGTTGATCGCGCCTGATACATCGCCATATCCCCGGCTTGTAGGTAATCTTCAGGATTTTGATAACCGAGATCACTGACGACAATGCCAATACTACAATCGGAAAAAACATCGTGATGATTGAGTCGATACATGGGGATCAGATGTTGCCGTAATCGTCCGACGATCGCCTCGATCGAGTTGACCTCTTGTCGCAACAAAATCGCGAATTCGTTATCTTCTAAACGGGTGGCGATCGCCTTAGGAAAACAAGTTTTAATACGAACGGCTGCTTCGACTAATAGTTGTCGTGCCACCGCATGGCCCAAGCTAAACTTCAGACGAGTAAAGCCATCGAGACTGACATAAAGTAGGATGAACCGCTGAGCTTGTTCTAAATTATGGTTGATGGCCTGCTGCAAGTTGCGGCTAAATCCGGTGCGATTGAGTAATCCCGTGACCGTATCGCGAAAGGCATAACGTTCGAGCTGAGCCTGAACTTGCAGACGTTCAGTCACATCATTGGCGAGAATGACCTGAGCGGGCCGGCCTTCAAAGGTAAAGTCATGGGTGGTAATATCAACGGCAATGACAGAGCCATCTTTTTTTAGATGTCGCCGAATCCCAGAGGCGGTATACCCCCGTGGGATATGTTGCAGGTTATCGAGAAGACTTGGCACATCTTCAGCGGGGCGAATGGCCTCGATGGTCATGGCCAGAAATTCCTCGTGACTGTAGCCATAATGGGCGATCGCCGCTTGATTCACGGCCAGAAATCGTAGGCTTTCTTGGTCATAAATCCACATCGGTTGTGGATGACATTCAAAGAGGTTACGATAGCGTTTTTCTGATTCTGCCAAAGCCTCATAGGCTTGTTTGGCATCGGTCATGTCCCGGGAGATGCCGATGATGCCAATGGGGACACCCCGAGGGTCATACCACACATCTTTACAGGTGAGATAGATTTTAGGTGCTTGGGGTGGCTGATTCCCTGGCTGGTTGGGTGGGGTAATCCCATGTTCGGCCTGTTGTGTTGTGCCGCTAACGGTTGTCAGGCGATCGTGGTCTTGAAACTCGCGTCCGAGTTTTTCCCCAAACAGGTCAATATCGTTAGCGCCGAGCATTTGTGGAACTGAGACTCCCGCCAGTTCGGCGGCGGCGCTATTGGCGACGAGATACTCACCATTGAGATTTTTGGCAAAAATGGCATCGGTGGTACTTTCGAGGATAGTTTCTAGGAGACCATAGCTTTTCTGGAGCGATCGCACGGCGTAAAGTAATACGCCATAGAGTGCCATGCTCGTGACCAAGACAAAACCCCATCCTTTCAAGGTTTGAGCTTGGCTAGAGAGAGCGGGAGTCTCTACTATCTGCGCGACGATATAGTCTGAGAGGACAATCCAGAGACTGCCGATGAAGCTATACAAAACCGTGATTTGTACAGCGAAACGGGTTGAGGACAACGGCTCAAGTTTCACGGGTTGAAATCTAATTTTAAAAGGCTTCTCACTTTCTTAGCATAGCTAGATTCGCTGGCAACCGCAGGTCAACGGTGCTGTGATGGAGGGACTGACGGAGAAAATGATGTAAAAAAAACTCCCTCAAAAGAAGGAGTTATATCGGTTATCGAGATCGTTTAAGAGAACTCGTTGCTTTGTGAGTTAGTTTCCTAAGCCCCTTTACCCAAATCGGCGACTCCTAACAGAGTTTGAGGTGAGGTGATCTCAGGAGCAAACAAGCCACCGGAGAAGAGGCGATTTTGTTGACGCTGTTGAGCGAAGACTGGCAGGGCATTGCGCACAACGGCTGCAACTTCGGTGGTTTTGACATCGTAGGTTTGGGTAGCCAACTTGGGGTAGAAGCCAATCCCAACGATGGGCAGTAGTAAGCAGGCGGTGATGATGATTTCCCGAGGTTTAGCGTCAAACCAACTGAGGTCCATCTCAGGCTGTTGAGCGGCTTCTTGAGTGTTGGGGTTGCCGTAGAAGATGCGGCGCAACATGGACAGGAGGTAGACGGGGGTGGCAATTAAGCCAACGGCTGAGAGGAGGACGACCACCAGTTTGAAGCTGTCGCTGTAGGCGTCACTGCTAGAGATGCCGATGAAGACGGTCAGTTCGCCAATGAAGCCGCTCATTCCCGGCAGAGCTAGAGAGGCCATGGAACCGGCGGTGAAGAGGGCAAAGGTTTTGGGCATGACTTTGGCTAAACCGCCCATTTTCTCCATCGAGAGGGTATGGGTGCGTTCGTAGGTGACGCCGGCCAGGAAGAAGAGCATGGCGGCAATCAACCCGTGGGAGAGCATTTGCAGGACGGCTCCGTTTAGGCCCACTTCGGTGAAGGAGGCGATGCCGATGAGGACGAAGCCCATGTGGGAGATGGAGGAACAGGCGAGACGACGCTTGAGGTTGTCTTGGGCGAAGGCGGTTAAGGCACCGTAGAGGATGTTGACGACACCGAGAATGACTAGGGCTGGTGCGAAGTAGATGTGGGCGTTGGGTAGAACTTCGACGTTGAGGCGAATTAGGGCGTAGCCTCCCATTTTTAGGAGAATCCCAGCCAAAATCATGGAGACGGGGGCGGAGGCTTCGCCGTGCGCATCTGGGAGCCAGGTGTGGACGGGGAAGATGGGAAGTTTGACGCCGAAAGCGATTAGGAAGCCGGCGTAGGTGAGCAGTTCTAGGGCGATGGGGAAGTTTTTGGCACTGAGTTCGGCGATATCGAAGGTGATGCGATCGCCCCAGAAGGCCATGGCTAAGCCTGAGACGAGGATAAAGATAGAGGCCAGTGCGGTATAGAGAATAAATTTAGTGGCTGCATACTGACGTTTGGGTCCGCCCCAGATGGAGATGAGGAGATAGACGGGAACCAATTCGACTTCCCACATGAGGAAGAACAGTAGCAGGTCTTGAGCGGCAAAGACACCAATCTGGGCGCTCAGAAGAATTAGGATAAGGCTATAAAATAGGCGCGGTTTACGGCTGACGTTCCAGGCGGCGGCGATGGCGAGAACGTTGACGAGTCCCGTCAGCAGAATTAGGGGGGCCGAGAGGCCATCGACGGCGAGGGACCAGTTGAGTCCGAGTTGGGGAAGCCAGGGGTAGCGTTCTACGAGTTGGAAACTTGAGTCGTCAAAGTTGTAGTGTTGGGCGAAGGCGACGACCATGAGGGCGAAGTCGGTCAGGCCAACGCCTAGGGCGTACCAACGTAGGGTTTTTCCGTCGCGATCAGGAATGATGGGAATGAAGGCGGCGGCAAGTAGGGGTAATACTAAAATGGCGGTGAGCCAGGGAAACTGTGCCATTGGTCTTAGATGAGCATATATACTTAGTTCGGCTTGTTACATTCTAGGAGCTTCTATTAAGTTATGCAAACTTTTTTTGCGATATATTTAAATTTAATTGAGGGTATAAGCTCAAACTATGATTAGCGGGTGGGTTCGAGGTAAGCGGTCAAGGGTTAACTGATCTATAATGGGCCGCTAAGTCAAAACTTAAGTTAGCGGTAACATGACGGTTGTGCTTTCGACTGCGATCCGGGCTGCGACTGCGCCAACGGTTGCTCCCGTTAAGCGTGATCAAACGGTTCGTAAGCCGTATCCTAATTTCAAGGTCATTGTTTTAGATGATGACTTCAATACGTTTGTTCATGTGGCGAATTGTCTGTTGCAATATATTCCCCAGATGACGAGCGATCGCGCCTGGGATTTAACTCACCAGGTCCACAATGAGGGCCAAGCTGTGGTTTGGGTGGGACCCCAGGAACAGGCGGAGTTTTATCATCTGCAATTGCAACGAGAAGGCTTGACGATGGCGCCTTTGGAACCGGCCTGAAGCCTGAGGGAAGCCGGAGAGTTGGGCAGGAGATGTGTGGGTCCAGCTCGGTTCAGTCGCTGACGGACGAAATAAGACAAAAAAATAATGCAAACCCATTTCAATTAAATAGGGTTTGCAGTTTCTGGTTGTCACTATTGAAGTGGCAGCTATTGCGCGTGAAGCCGGGTGTTTGGAGCCGGATCAGGCCAATCCCATGCGAATTTCTGAACAGAAGGAGGCGTAACGGCTTCCCTGTTTATGGGTGACGACGCTGGTGCGTTCTCTCAGGTTGGGATTGAGAAACCAGAGCCGTTCCTGGGTTTCGAGGGCGTCGGTGCTGGCCGAGAGGTTGAGGGCTTCGTCGTCTCCGAGGTGGTATTGGCCTGAAATGACGGTGGTCTCGGAGGGGTCTTCATTCCAGCGCCAGAATTGGCCCTGGTTGGGTTGCTGGCCGGCCACGAAAATACTGATGGTGGCGCCGCTGTTGTTGTGGTTGGCGGTTCCGACGGTTCCTTGCCAATGGGTGCGAATGGCACAAATGACGGTATCGGCTGTGATACCTACGGACTGACAGCGTTCGAGGAGGCTGGCATCGCCCGGTTCGATGAGATCAATCCAAAAATCACAGGTTCCGGCTTCTAAGGCCTGGGGCGGGATGGCATGGCTTGTTCGTTGGGAAAACCATTTGCCCGCACATTGGTTCATGAAATCGCTAAAGTGCATTGCCGTCGATCGCTCTCTCGTTACAGTAGGGGTGAACAGGTTTTGCGTTAGACCACCATTCTACCGGTCTGTGGTGACTCTGAGTCCCTCAGTCCGCTGAGATCGAGGTCTGGTGGGCAGATATGTTATGTTGATTAGAACTGTTTGCAAAAATTAACAATTCCGTTGTTTTACTATCCCTTTACTAACCCAACTCTCTATCCGGAGCCAGCTTCAGGGGCTCAGAGTCAGCGACCTTGGTGGGCGATCGCCGTTCAGCCAACCTGGCTGATTTTTGTCGGATCGATTGTCTTGGTGTCGGTTCCGGTGTTTATCGAAGCGCCTCTGGTGCGTCATCTTCCCTGGTTGAGTTTGATTTTGACGCTGGGCTGGCTTTGGTCCAGTGCGATCTTGTTAACCCAGCGTCGCTTATGGATTTGGGGGGATTTACTCTTGGGCTTTTCCGGGAGTTGGTTCGCGGGTTCGATTTACTGGGGCTGGTTTCGCTGGGAACCTTTATGGCATTTGCCGATTGAATGTTTAGCCTTACCGCTACCGTTGTGGTGTATTAGCCGCCATCGTCTCCTGATTGGCAGTTGGTTTGCGCTGGGGTCGTTGTTGGGGACAGCGGTAACGGATGTATATTTTTATGTGGTGGATCTGATGCCCCAATGGCGGCAGGTGATGCGGGTTGACCCGGAGCTGGCCATGCCCATTTTCCAGACGGCGATCGCCAAGGTTCAAACTCCCTGGGGGATTGCCTGGGCGGTGGTTCTCGGAGCGGTACTGCTACTGGCAGGCCTGATTCCCCTTTGGACAACGGGGGCTAATCCATGGCGCTCTCTACATCGTTGGGCTTTCTCGGGGGCTGTTCTGAGTACAATTTTGGTAGATACCTTATTTTGGTTCGCGGCTCTTGCGGCTTAATATAGGATCAGGGTGCATTATAGGATTAGAGTTTGGAGTTGCGGCGGTTCCTCATTGGTCGGAGATGAGTGATGCGTCCAATGAGATGGTCGGTCTTTCGCTAACTTGGGTGACAGGGGCGTGAGTGGGCGCCGAGCTGCGGACATGGCTGATTGAGAGACCCGGCAGCGTCTATTGCCATCAAGAACTCTTGAATGGGCTATCGTTTAAGGGGAAATTCGCCCGAATCTTAGGATGGAACTCTCCCTTAATCTCGCAAACCTGTCATAGAGAGTGTGCCTGTGGTGACTTGGAAATCTACCCCCCATCTCATCCTGCGGACCGAATCGGGACCGCGCTACCTCGCCCTGTCGGGCAATAACTGCTGGACGTTTGGGCGCAGTGATGAGAATCAGTTTACCATTCCAGACCGCTGGGTATCGCGAGCTCATGCCATGCTGCAACAGACGGATTTGGGAGAGTTTTATTTGATTGATTTGGGGAGTCGTAATGGGTCGTTTATCAATGGACGGCGGGTGAGTGTGCCGGTTCGACTCAATAACGGCGATCGCCTCACCTTGGGCCAGACGGAGATGGTCTTTTATGCCCCCACCCATGTTCAGGCGGATGTGGATGAGTCAGATACCGAGGATTCGGGGGCGACGGCGGTGTTATCGGTTCGTCGCCTGATTTCAGTGATGGTGGTCGATATTCGCGATTTTACGGTGTTGACGCGCCAACTTGATGAGCGGATGCTCTCGGAAGTGATCGGAACTTGGTTTCGTCATGCGGGGAATATCATCCGTGAGTCGGGGAGTTGGGTGGATAAGTATATTGGCGATGCGGTGATGGCGGTATGGTTCCATACGCCTCAGGGAGAGGGGGATGGGGTGAGTAAGGAGGAATTGCTGCGAGTCTGTCAGGCGTTGGGGGAACTGCATCATATGACGCGAGAGTTGAGCGATCGCTATCCGTTGCCTTTTCCCCTACGCATCGGGGCTGGGGTGAATACAGGCTATGCCATGGTGGGCAATACGGGAAGTGGCGATCGCCCGGATTATACGGCTCTCGGGGATACGGTGAACGCCGCGTTTCGCTTGGAATCGGCCACGAAGGAACTGCGTAAGGATGTCGCCTTGGGGTCTACCACTTATCGCTATCTCAGTGCCATTCGCGCCAGTGAGAATGTGTTTGAGGAGCATGAGGTGGCTCTCAAGGGCTATGATACCCCCACGGTGACCTATGCCGGGAATTTTGATGATCTCGATGCCTTCTTGCGACTGAGTTACCAGGAGATTCAGGTCTAGGACGAGTGAAACCGCCGTGATGGGCGATCGCAAAGATGATAGTATCTTGATAAAAGATAAAATTTTGTATCGTTCCTGAGGCCGTCGTGCCTGCAACAGCGATACTGACATCGGTTATTTGAGAGAGGGATTCATTACATGAAACGATTGATTCGCTTATTGGCAGTTCTCTGTGTCTGTGTTGGCTTGCTCGGTTGGGTTGCTCCCCTACAGCCCGCGTTGGCGAATGAGGGAGTTGAACTGAAAAACTCCTTTGATGCCAAACTCGATACAGAGTTTGGTAAAAAAATTGACATCAACAATACCAATGTCCGCGCCTTCCGCAAATATCGCGGTATGTATCCGACGTTAGCGGGTCTGATTGTTCAGAACGCCCCCTATGAGAACGTCGAAGATGTGCTCGAAATTCCCAGTCTCAGTGAGCGTCAGAAGCAGATTCTGCAAGAGAATCTCAAGTATTTCACCGCCACTGATCCCGAAGCGTTCCTCAATGAAGGGGACGATCGCATCAACAACGGAATTTACTAATAGCTAAGGATCTAAAGCCCAAACAGTTCAAAATGGGTAACGCCCCTTGTAGACTGGAGTCAACGCTAACTGACACCACGATTTAACAAGGGGCGATTTTTTGCATGACCAACTCAGCGGCTGCCTCCGGGACTCCTCGTCCTCCTCTATCTCTGGAGTTTGATGCAATTGTGGTGGGGGCTGGTGCGGCGGGGTTATACTCGGCGCTGTGCTTACCCTCGTCGTTGCGGGTTGGGTTGTTGACCAAGGATGATTTACCGCTGTCGGCGAGTGATTGGGCTCAGGGGGGGATTGCGGCGGCGATCGCCCCGGATGATTCTCCGACGCTGCATGTGGCTGATACCCTGAAGGCGGGGGCGGGCCTGTGTGATGAGGCGGCGGTGCAGTTTCTGGCGCAACAGGCCCCGGCTTGTGTGCGATCGCTGGTGAAGTTGGGGGTGGCCTTTGATCGTCATCGCGATGACTTGGCGTTAACCCTAGAGGCGGCCCATTCTCGGCGACGGGTGCTTCATGCGGCGGATACGACGGGGCGGGCTGTGGTGAGTACCCTTAGCCGTCAGGTGGCTGGGCGGGAAAATATTACGACGTTGTCGAAGGCCTTTGTTCTCGATCTCTGGATTGATGAGATGGGAGGCTGTCGGGGGGTTTCGGTGTTGTATGAGGGACGGATTTCCTGGGTTCAGGCCCGGGCGGTGGTGTTGGCGACGGGGGGCGGTGGACAGGTGTTTGCGAAAACGACGAATCCTTCGGTGAGTACGGGGGATGGGGTGGCGATCGCGGCTCGGGCTGGGGTTTTGTTACGGGATCTCGAGTTTGTCCAGTTTCACCCCACGGCGTTGACGCTCCCCGATGCGCCCCGTTTTCTGATTAGTGAAGCGGTGCGGGGGGAAGGGGCTCATTTAGTCAATGATGAGGGGCGGCGCTTTGCTTTTGATTATCACCCCGATGGGGAGTTGGCGCCTCGGGATGTGGTCAGTCGGGCGATTTTTCGCTATTTACAAAGTACCGGGGCAGATCCGGCGGATTCTCATGTTTGGCTCGACTGTCGTCCGATTGCTCCCGAGAAGCTCAAGCGCCGCTTTCCCAACATTCTTCAGGTCTGTCGTCATTGGGGCATTGACCCGGCTCAGGAGCCGATTCCGGTGGCGCCGGCGGCCCATTACTGGATGGGAGGCATTGTGACGGATTTAGGGGGGCGCACGTCGCTGCCAGGGCTGTATGCGGTGGGGGAAACGGCCAGTACGGGGGTGCATGGGGCCAATCGCTTGGCCAGTAATTCTCTGTTGGAATGTTTGGTGTTTGGGGCGCAGTTGGGCCAGTTGGAGTTGCTCCCGCCTCGGCCGGTTTCCTCCCCGGCGGAAACCCAGAGGCTTGGTGTGGTTCAGTTTGATGCGTCGGAGGGGTTCGAGACGATTCGCTATGAGTTACCTCGGCTGGTTTGGAAGAGTGCTGGGATTTGTCGTGAGGCGGGGAGTTTGCAGGGGGCGATCGCTCAAGTGAAGGAGTGGAAAGCCTGGGAGTCGCAATCGCCGCTGGCTCAACTGATGGCTCAACTGATGCCTACCGAGAGTTATACGGTATCCTCGGAGATGGCGGCGCAGTTGGTTGAATGGGGAGAGTTACGCAATTTGTTGGAGGTGGCGGAGTTGATTCTTAAAAGTGCGGCGTTTCGTTGTGAGAGTCGCGGTGGCCATTATCGGAGCGATTTTCCCGAGACGCGATCGCAGTGGACGGGCCATACTCTGATTCAAGGGGAGCGGTTGTGGCGAAGTGACCCCGTCTAAAGGCTGATTGAGGAGAGAACTGTTGAGTATAAGCCAAGTTTGTAACAGAGATAACATATTCTGTGAGCCAAACTGTTTTAAATGGTTTAAAAGCTTGTTTTTTCGTTAACATTAAGGAAGAAACATCGATAAATTGTTTAAACTGATGAAGGCTCTTGATAAGTTGTGATGTTAGGTGAAAATAACTTGACAAACGACCGGGTTCTGGAGGGACAGTTCCTCCAGTCGTCTTGCGATGGAGCATCAGCGAGGGTTAACGACTTCCACTACCGGGGCCGGGTGGAACACCCGGTTCGATGTCCGGCTCGTACTCCGACAGTTCAGTCCGCTCAAGTTGAGGGATAGAACGGTTGAAGTCCGAGGCGAAACTTCGTTCTCCGGTGATCGCCCACATGCTGATGGCAAGAAGTACGATACCGATATAGTTGAGGTTCGTCTTCACGGGAGGAATGGCTCCAAAACCACTTAAAAACAAGATCTCAGTGTCGAGAGCGTTGTAAGCAACGGACCGTCACACCTTCTAATATATCAGTGTTTCCACAGAGGTTGCCATATCGTCAGGACAAAACTCTCAGTGACCAAGATGGAGTTGGACAAATTTTGTCAACACCTTTAAGAGTTTATACGTTTTGTTTCAAAAAGAACAAGATCGGTGACACCACCTCCTGGGGAAATTAAGACCCCTTAACCCTGTTGCCAAGGTTGAGACTCGCCACACCAGATCTGCTGAACTCGGCCGGTAATCTGTTGCTGCAAAACGGGGCTGTTTTGGGCTTGAGAGGATAAAGAACTCCGATTAACTGTCCAGGAGACCTGGGGATCAAATAAAATGAGTTCGGCCGGGCGGTTTGGGGCGATCGCGGCGGGGCGTTGTCCCAAACATTGGGCTGGCCCGGAACTGAGTCCTCGCCATAATTCCAGTGGCGTCCACTCCCCGGTCATCACTAACCGCTGCCACAGTAGGGACATTGCCACATCTAACCCTAAGGTTCCGGGAGGAGATTGAGAAAAAGCAACGGTCTTCTCTTCATAAGTATAAGGGCAATGGTCGATGGCGATCGCATCGATGGTGCCACTTTTTACGGCTTCTCGTAGGGCCTGGCGATCGCGTGGGGTCCCCAAAGGCGGGTCAAGATGGAGATTGGGGTCATAGTTTTCTAGGTCGCGAGTGTCCCAGATTAAATGAGTCCACAGGGTACTGGCGGTGATGGGATGTCCCTGTTGTTTGGCGGCGGCCACGAGTTCTACGGAGCGGGCCGTCGATAGGCGCATCAGATGCACTGGAGTTGGGAACTCAGCGGCTAATTCCAAAATGCGAGCTACAGCGGCGGTTTCAGCACTGGCGGGAATGGGGGAGAGTCCCAGCCGTAGGGTATCAGCACTGTCTCGGGCCACACCATCGCCCATGAGACGGCGATCGCAGCCATAGAGGGCGATAGGCAGATGTAACCCTTGTCCATATTCCAAAATCCGCCGCAGGAGCAGGTCATCGTTGAGGGGATAGCCATCGGCAAAACCGATGACCTTAGCCTGTTGCAACTCGCGCAGTTGCGTCATCTGTTCTCCGGTACTTCCCTGAGTCAAGGCTCCCCAAAAGAAGAACTGAGGATGAGGCCCAGGGATTGGCTCAATTAGGCTTCGCAGTTGCGCCAATCCCGCTGGTTGATCGAGGAAGCCTCGCTGTTGGGGAATCAGAGCCAGGCGAGTGTAGCCGCCGGCGAGGGCGGCGCGGCTGAGGCCCTGCAAGGTTTCGCGGTCTTCAAATCCCGGTTCGGCACTGTAGCTATAGAGATCGACTAAGCCGGGGGCTAGGATTAAGCCCTCGGCGTGGAGTTCTGGGCAGTCTGAGGGAATCGAGGTCAGATCAACCCCGACTTGTTCAATCTGTCCGGCGTGCAGCCAAACATCGAGGATGCGATCGCACCCCGATTCAGGGTCCAACACGCGAGCGCGTCGGATTACGACAGATTCAGGCATCTGCTCACCTACGCACTCTACCCCAGTCATCGATGTTGTTCCTCCTTGGTATTGCTCAGTTGAGTATTGCTCAGTTGAGTATTGCTCAGTTGATAGACCATTACAAGGCCCCGGCGGCGGTTTGGTCAAACACCCCATCATGTAGATGAGCGGTGACATTCGAGGTTTGCAGCACAGCATGGCCCGCTGTCCCCTTGGGATAGTCAATGACACTGACGCAACCATTGCCCTGTTTAAAGTTCCAGAAATGCTCAGGACCGAGGCCGAACAGATTACAGAGAATGGCCTTATTCACCGCGTCATGGGCCACGACAATCCCCGTTTCTTGTCGGTCAGCATAGGTTTGGACAATATCATCCCAGGCACTTTTAGCCCGTTGCCAGACTTGGTCGAGGTTTTCCCCCTCGGGCATTTGCACCGCTTCTGGGGTGACTTTCCATTGGTCGAGGAGGTCGCCATATTCGGCTTGAATTTCGGCTTCGAGTTTCCCTTCCCAGAGTCCGTGACTAATTTCCCGGAGTTGTTCGTGTTCAGTTAGGGTGACGTGGGGGTGATGTTCGAGGATCAGTTGGGCCGTTTCTTTGGGCCGCAACATGGGACTGGTGACGGCGAAGCCGATGGGGATTGATTTAAGGAACTCGGCCACTCGTCGGCCTTGAGCGCGTCCGTTGTCGTTGAGGGGGACATCGATTTGTCCTTGGAAGCGAGATTCCCGGTTCCATTGGGTTTCCCCGTGACGCACTAGGAGAATCCGCGCTCCTTGATGACCGGGACGGACATCGGGGAAAGGATCTCCGCCGAGATGTCCCACTTGGTTCATCGATTCGAGTTGTACGATGTCGTCTAAGCCTCCGGCGAAGCGCAGCACGGAGATGTTGCAGTTAGACTGTTGGATGACTTGATAGTGTTCCGCCCCAATGCCTAGGGCAGTGGAGATGAGACAACGGTTGATGCCATTGTGGGCGACAACGGCGATGGTTTGCCCGGAATGTTGGCTGAGGAGGGATTGCCAGAAGTGTTGGGCTTGGTCACGCAGGGATAGGACGGGAAAGTGCGATCGCACTCCTCCGTCGTCTGTGGGAATCTCCATGGAGAAGTTGTGGGGTTCCTGTTTCCAGCGGCGATAGTCGTCGGCGAAGCGTTGTTTGACTTCATCGCGTTGCAGTTCTTCCCAGAGGGGTAGGTCAACTTCGAGGAGGAGGTCGGAGGGGATAGGCTGTAAGTCTTGGGAATGCTCTGAACAGACAATTTCGGCGGTTTCTTGGGCGCGAGCGAGGGGACTACAATAGAGGGCATTGAGAGAAACGCCTTGTAGGGCGTGTCCCACGAGTCGGGCTGAGTCTTGTCCGGCGGGGGTGAGAACGGATTTGTTGCAGCGTCCTTGCATCCGCTGCTCTAGGTTGTAGGTGCTTTGTCCGTGACGAACTAAGATGACGGTAGTAGCCAGGGGTCTATCCTCCAGTGACGGGCTTGGGAGCGTGTCAGCATCGGGGAGTGATGCTGGAGTCAGGGGCGATCGCGCCAATGACCAGAGGCAATTTTAGCACCTGGTCGTCCCCTAAGGGCAAGGGTCGAGAACTCGTAGGAGGGTTGAGGACTGGGTGGAGGCTTGAGGCGATCGCGGTTCGAGAAGGGTCCCGGCTTCACCCACAACTGGGAATGTCTGGGAAAACAGTTGGATTCTATCTTTAAGAAAGCGGTATGTTAGACTGAAAGTTAACCTCTGGACTTCTAAAAATCCCATGTTAACTCTCAACCAAATCATTTCGGAAGCCACTGCATTATCGGATTCAGACAAGGCGGTTTTGATTGAAAAAGTCATGGAAAGCATGACGGAGCAACGGGAAGCGGAGCGTTTAAGGGAAGGAGTCAGGATAGCTCAAGAACGCCTTGCTGAGATTGATGAGGGAAGGGTGCAAACAATCCCTGGAGATATTGCTTTAGCTCAAGTTCGGCAACGTCTCGGACAATGAACTATGAGTTTCATCCAGCCGCCCTGCAAGAGTATGCAGAAGCGGTGCAATTTTTTTCTCAATATAACCAACATCAAAATTTCATTAATACTATAGAAGATTCTATTTTTCGTATTGTCGCTGCACCGGAGCGCTGGCCAATTCTTGAAGGAGAAATTCGTCGTTGTTTGACTCCGAAGTTTTCATATTTTATTTTGTACAAAGTCTATGCTGAGCGAGTCGTGATTGTTGCAATTATGAGTTGTCGCCGTGATCCAGACTATTGGAAGGGTCGTCTGGAATCATGAAGGATAAATTAAGGCAGAGTGGTGAGGCTGGGTGGATGATGCTGGAAGTCAGGGGCGATCGCGCCAATGACCAGAGGCAATTTTAGCACCTGGTCGTCCCCTAAGGGCAAGGGTCGAGAACTCGTAGGAGGGTTGGGGACTGGGTGGAGGCTTGAGGCGATCGCGGTTCGAGAAGGGTCCCGGCTTCACCCACAACTGGGAACGTCTGGCAAAACGTTTGGATTCTATCTTTAAGAAAGCGGTATG
>LJZT01000081.1 GCA_001314905.1 Phormidium sp. OSCR | reverse complement strand
GTTGGCTCCACAAGTCTACCACATATTTTTAGTCAAAATTCATCTCACCGCTAAGCCTTCGGCTCTAACGGGAGTCTTCTTTTGACATTTAAGATAACGCCCCGGCCCCCCCGAGTCCCAGAATGACACCAGCGCCCAGGATATGGCCAAAACTCGCCGTCGCCAGAAGTTCCGACCAGCCAAAGCCCTCAAATAGCCCTGGAACTGAGATCGGCAAAGCTGGGCCAACTCCCCGTTTTTGAATGGCATAGCGTCCGATGGCTAGGGCAAATAGGTTACACGCGACCATAATCAGGGCAACGTCGGGCGACCAGGGCGTGGTTAAACCCGAGGCCGCTAGAGTTAAGGTGTTGTTGATAAAAAGCATGGTTGTAAATGAAGATAAAAAAGTAGCGGATTGGGCTAGATTATAGGCAGAAATCCCTCGAAATCTTCCTAAACGTTGAAATAGTTAACAAAGTGATCCCAGTTGAGTGGTTAAGGGTTAAGGCTTAAGCGCCAACACAATAATTTTGACAAAAAACCTGAAATATGGTAAACGAATTGCAAAGCCTTGTCAGGCTCAGCGAGTGTTAGGACGATCGCCAATGCGGGTTAAAATTTGTGGCATCAGCCAAGCCGAACAGGGACGCGCGATTGTGCAAGCAGGCGCGACGGCGTTGGGGTTTATTTGCGTGAAAGCCTCCCCCCGTTATGTGACGCCAGAACAGATTGCTGAGATTTGTCAGATCCTTCCCCCCTGCGATCGCATCGGAGTCGTCGCCAACGCCTCCATTGAAGAGATCCGCCAGGTGCTTGAGATTGCCCCCCTCAGCGGGATTCAACTCCACGGCGACGAATCTCCCGCCTTTTGTCAAGCCTTGCGGGCCGCGCTGCCTGAACTCGAACTGATTAAAGCCTTGCGGATTCGCCAAACCGCTGACCTAGAGAGGAGCGATCGCTATCACGATGCGATCGATGGCCTCCTCCTAGATGCGTATCACCCCAAACACCTCGGCGGAACCGGCAAAACCCTGGATTGGCAGACTTTACAAGCGTTTCATCCTGCCGTTCCCTGGTTTCTGGCTGGGGGTCTCACCCCGGAGAACATTGGCGAGGCTTTATCTAAACTTCATCCCGACGGTGTTGATCTCTCAAGTGGCGTCGAGCGATCGCCAGGAGACAAAGACTTAGACAAAGTTAACGCCTTATTTCGGCATCTGGCCGCCTTAACTTGACGCGAACTTGACGCGCTCTCAGTTAAGGGGGCCTGAATGTGATCTATATCACTCCGAAGCGCCCTTAAATTGCCCCATGTTAGGGGGGTTCCTCATCAGAACTTTAAAAAAGTCGCCTCAATCATGAAGATTAAGCAAACTTGATGGGGAACATCTACCCAGACACCGGCAGTCTGACTATATTGGGGACATAAGGGCTGACCTGTTAACGTAACGAAGAGTGCCAACCGTGACTACGACACTGACTTCGCAATTTGCTGCCTTCAATCCGTATCACTCCGATACCGCAGCAGTATTTTCCGAACCAATCCACGCCTCGGCTCACAGCCGAGTCAAACGCATCATCGACATCCTCGGCGCCATCGTCGGGTTATGTATCACCGCCATAGTGGCCATTCCCGTGGCGATCGCCACTTCAGTTTCTGACTCCGGTGGTATCTTCTATAGCCAAATCCGTTGTGGCTATAAAGGTAAACCCTTCCGGATTTGGAAGTTCCGCTCGATGGTGGCCGATGCTGATCAGAAAAAACATTTAGTCAAAAATCAAGCCAGCGGCTTCATCTTCAAAAATGAAAATGACCCCCGAATTACTCGGATCGGTCGTTTCCTCCGTCGCACCAGTCTCGACGAACTGCCTCAGTTCTGGAATGTTCTCAAAGGCGATATGAGTCTGGTGGGAACTCGTCCCCCGACTCCTGACGAGGTAGCACGCTACACCCCTCACCATTGGCGGCGCCTCGATGTCAAACCCGGCTTAACCGGTGAATGGCAGGTCAATGGACGCTCAACGGTGAAAAACTTTGAAGATATCGTTGAGATGGATCTTCAATATCAGGAAAAATGGTCCGTGACCTATGATTTACACCTGATTCTCAAAACGATTCTGGTTGTCGTCAAAGGAAGCGGTGCGTGTTAAGGTTGACCATACTTTCCCTTGTTCATGGTGCATTATCTACAAATTAGGGGGGTTACACTCGGTCAACCCCTTCACGTCGAAACCTGCCTCTAGGGGCAGGTTTTCGCGATGAATGGCTGAGTTATCCGGGAAGATGTGGGGGTCGAGGCCGGTCATTGGAAGAAAAAGCCAGCGAGGAAGACCGGCACAATCAACAGTGCGGCCACGATCGCAAACAAGGTCACCGGATCAACCTCGACAACATTCACCTTGGCTTGGGGAGACTCAGAGGCCTTCCCAGTTGGGCGATCGCTTTGAGAACGGGGATCGGTCATGATCAATAGCCTCAGACGAGGAGCTTCCCTAGCCTAACCCAGAGAGGAACTCCATGACGACCCCACAACAACCCTGAACCCAGTCCGAGGAAATTAAGTGTCCTGTTGCCGGGCGATCGCTTGGATGTCAGGAATTGTAAACAAGGCATCAAAGGCCAACCCTCGCTCTTGATAAAACTGACCCCCACCCTGTTGGCGATCGACCAGAGACACCACCCGCTCAACGGTATAGCCAGCATCCCGTAGCCGCGTCACCGCTTTCATCGCCGACTGGCCTGTGGTGACCACATCTTCTAAGACCACCACCTTGGCCCCTTTCTCTAAACTCGGCCCTTCGATATAGGCTCGGGTTCCATGGCCTTTGGCCTCTTTACGGACAATTAACCCCGGTAGCGGCCGTTGTTCATAAGCGGACACCACCGTTACCGCACTGACGATGGGATCGGCCCCGAGGGTTAAGCCGGCCACCGCCGCCGTATCCTCCGGTAGCCGCGATCGCATCAAGCGGCCGACACATAAGGCTCCCTCGGGATCGAGGGTCACCAGTTTTCCGTTGATGTAGTAGGAACTGCGTTGGCCCGAAGAAAGGACAAAATCTCCTTCTCGATAGGCCAAACGAGCCAGAAGCCGTAGCAGATGCTGTTCGAGTTGCGCCAGGTCACAGTTAGCCAGCGTCTTGGAGACAGAAGAGGAGGTCATAGGGGCAAATTGTCGCGAAACATGGGATAGAGATTAGGAACGAGGGGAATTCTCCGCCGTCAGTTGCGCCTGTCGTCGCACCGCTAAGTCAATGGCTCGGGGCAAGATCTCATGTTCTTGGACCTGTACCCGTTGGTGCAGACTCTCAGCCGTATCATCGGGCAAGACGGGAACAGCAGCCTGGATGATAATTGGGCCACTATCGACCTTTAAACGGACAATATGGACCGTACAGCCGGTGATTTTGACCCCGGCGGCCAAGGCCTGTTCAATGGCGTGGAGTCCGGGGAAACTCGGTAGTAGACTGGGGTGAATGTTGAGCATCTGATCGCCAAAATGGTCAATCAAGACTTGGGTGACGCGGCGCATCCAGCCGGCCATGATTACCCACTCCACCCCAGATTGGCGGAGGGTTTGGGCGATATCAAAGTCAAAGGCTTCGCGACTGTGATAGTTGCGATGATTGAGTAAAACCGCCGGAATCCCCCAACGCTCGGCGCGAGCAGCCACGGCCGCTCCGGGATTATTGTAAATCAGTACGGGGATTTCAGCCCGCAGTTTCCCGTCGGCGATCGCCTGAACGAGAGCCTCAAAATTACTCCCATTCCCCGAGGCCAGAACCCCTAATTGTATGGGTTTAGACGCTGTAGATGGCGTTGCTGGGATGTTGGGGGAAATAATACAGGAGGCGGATGGTTGTGAAGACTGTTGTGAAGACTGTTGTGAAGACTGTGCCACGGCTAAATCGAGCTACCCTAGAGAAATAACAACGGACATTTGGCGTTGGCCCCTACATCATGCTGGAACGACCATGCTGGAACTACATTGTCACAGTCAGTATTCTGACGGAACCCTGACCCCAACGCAACTGGTACAGACGGCCGCAGCGGCTGGGGTGAAAGTCCTGGCTCTAACAGACCACGATACAATGTCGGGTTGCTCTGAGGCGGCTGAGGCGGCTCGTGCCTATGATTTGACCCTTGTGCCTGGGGTGGAGTTGAGTACGGTGTATCGGGGGCGATCGATGCATATTCTTGGCTTTTATCCCGACGGCGATCGCCTTGAGTCCCCTCTCAGGGAACGCTTGCAGGGTCGTAAACAGCGATCGCAGCAGATGCTTGACAAACTCCGTCAGTTGGGATACCCCCTGGAACTGCCCCAGTTGGGGGAAGGCGTGGCCCCGAGTCGCCCTCATCTGGCGCGGGCCTTGTTGGCGGCTGGATATGTTCACTCCTGGGAAGAGGCCTTCGATCGCTTTCTCGGGGAGGGAAAGCCGGCCTATGTTGGTTATGCCAAGTTTAGCGCCGAGGAAGGCATTGCTCTGTTGCGCTCTTGCGGTGCGGTTCCGGTTTGGGCGCATCCCTATTTGTTTGCAGGGGGAGATGTCGAGGAGGTTCTACCTCATTTAGTTGAGGCGGGACTGATGGGGGTTGAGGTGTATCATCCCCATCATCGGCGATCGCAACAGGAGCGCTTACAACAGCTATGCCAAAACAATTCTCTGCTGATGACCGGGGGGACAGACTATCACGGACCGGGAGTGGGACGCACAGCCCTTAACAGTTTTGCCTTGCCCCTGACTCTGCTGCCCCCCCTAGAGGCGGCCGCCAGCCACCTCAAATCCCATGAGGTGAGCTGATGACCGCCAGGGGAGATGTCATGAGCGAAGAGCGAACGGGTGCGGTAGGACTCGAACCTACGACTCGCTGCTTAGAAGGCAGCTACTCTATCCACCTGAGTTACGCACCCAGTTTGTGAAACCTAAAAACTCGGGAAACCTATTTTCCCAGACTATCACACCCGACTCAGAATCGAAACGTCTGACCGGCCAAAAACACTGAACAATGGTATCCGCCTCCGTTGAGGGGGAATTACGGGGTACACTAAGATTTAAACCATCCGACAGTAGTTGAGATAGGGTTGACGTCGGGGAACGTCAGCGTCGTCCCTGTGATCCCCTGGGGGCAGATGCCTGTCCGCGAGTACCATCGTTGATATGATGGTTTGCTGTGTCGCGACTCTGACGACACCCCACCTGTCGTGTCCCACACCATCCATCGACCCCGATCGGAGTCAATTGGCAGTGTCATGTTTATTCTAAAAAGGCAGGATGTTGAAATTACCAGTGTCCAGCACCCTAAATCCGGTCAACCGGTTCCGGTTCTTAAATATCAAGGGCAAACTTTTCGCCTGATTAGCGTGTTTAATGCCAATCAAGCCGAAGAAGCTCGCTCGTTTTGGCGGGATTTGACCGACAATCGGGGCAAAGCCTGTGTTCTCCTCGAAGAACCCGATCGCTATAGTGTTTGGGGCAAGGTTCGTTTGGAACAAATCAGTGGGGAGTCCGCCGGGGACGATGTATCCGTTGCTGCTGCGACCTCCTTTACACAAGCCTCGTTGCTCCTCCTACAAGCGGTCTACTTCGATATCGAAGATCTCCTGGGGACTCGACAGGCCGGTGCGTTTGAGAAGGAAATTGCCAAGGTGTTCCAACAATGGAACTTTCCACAGGCGATCGCCCCCGGTGAAGTCGAAAACCTCTTGGAACAAGATCCCCTCGATGGTGGTAAAGTTCCCCCTTGGCAGGAACATCACCTGAATACCCTACTTCAAGAACTGTATCGCATCGGAAAAGACTATTTTGGCAATCCGAACTTTGCTGGACGTGCCATTGATGCTCTCGAAGACTTACCCGATGGCGATCGCGTCCAATTTATGAATTGGATGAATCAATCCCCCCTCGGGAAACTCTGGTCTGGGGAGTAACCGTTGAGTGTTCCCCGTTTCCTGAAGCCGTTGTCCGCTTTAAGTTCTGGGTTAACCAGGGTTGTCGGGGGAGTCTTGCCTAGATCACTGCCAGCACGCTATTAGCCTCTGAAATGTTTTATGAGTAGCACCTCTGAGAAAACCAATAAGAATGGGTTGAAATCCTGGTTCTCAACCCCGAACTTAGTTTTACTGTCCGTCATGTGGGGCGTTTTGGCTCTGCTGTTTTTCCTATTGTTCAGTGTCACGGTTCCCGGTGAAGGCCGTCCCTTTTGGTATGGGATTGGAACCTTATTATCGGAACAGGTGGCCTTTGCCTTTGCTGGAGTCCTCTGTTTACGCAATGGTCTGAGTAATAAAATTGCCAGTGGTCGGAATGTCTGGCTCGGTCTCGGCTTGGGTATGATTTCCTACTTTATCGGTAATCTCTTTTTTAGTTGGTGGGAACTCTACTGGGAACTTGACCCGGCCGTCTCTCCTGGAGACCTGTTTTATGTAGCCAGCTATTTATGTCTGACCGTTGGAATGCTCCTGGCGGTGCGATCGCGGCGACTGAACCTGGAATTATGGCAATGGGGTGTTATCCTGGCCATCGCAGTGGCAGGTATGGCCTTTGCCGGTTGGCTCTCCTATCCCCTCGACTTTAGCTTGGATTTTGATAGTGCCAGTGCGGCGGCCGAAACCAGCGAGGTGATTGAAACGGCACGTCCTGCACCGGGATGGGTGATTAGCCTAGAACGACAACTCGAACCTCTTGGCCCCCCTCTCAACCTTCTCTATGTGGTCCTCGATGTGCTGCTATTAATTATTGCCGCCGTCTTGTTATTGGCCTTCTGGGGTGGGCGATTTTCTCAGTCCTGGCGCATGATCGCAGCAGCGGCGTTCTCTCAGTACATCGCCGATATGTGGTTTAAGTACGCCGATAAGAATATCCCCAATTATGAAAGTGGGGATTTACTCGAAGTCTTTTTCACCTTTACTGGGGTCTTCTTTGCGATTGGTGCATTACTCGAATTTGATGTATCAACCCGCGCCGTCTCTCGGGGAAGTCGCCGCCGTCGGGGATCGTCGTCCTAGTTGGACGGACTCGTTGCCCCCATTTTTCAATTTCTGCAAGATCATAACCCTCGAATGAGTGCTAAAAAACTATCAGATGCCGACAAACTCGAGATTATTGAGCAGTACCGGCATCCCGGTGAAACGACCTCAACCTTGGCTCAACGCTATGGGGTGAGTAATTCTACGATTAGCCGCCTGCTCAAGAGTAGCTTTTCTCCCCAGGAGTACGATCAGCTCGTGCAACAGAAACGCGCTAATCGTTCGGGGGGAGGCGATCGCCAATCCCAACGACGCAAACCCATTTTACGGGACTCGTCCGGACCGAGTGATGAGTCAGTCACGGATTCTGGGGAACAGTTACAGCTCGATCTCCCGAAAGACAACTCCAATCGCCGCCGACGCAAAGCGGTGGGTTCAAGCCGTGGTTCTGATTCGCAGTCCTCAGATCCCTCTGAATTCTCCCCCAACTCAGAACCTCGCCATGAGATTAAGTTCGCGGAGTCTTCATCGAAGTCGACTGAGAATGGTAATGGGAAGGGCGCTGAAAATAGCACTGAGAAGGACACTGTGTTAACGATTGAACCATTGGCCAACGCCTTGATGCCCAAAACCTGCTATCTAGTGGTCGATCGCTCTTCTGAACTGATTTCACGACCCCTACGGGAGTTTAATGATCTCGGTGAGATTCCCGCGACGGAGATTTCCTCGAAAACTCTCCCTGTGTTTGATAATCATCGTGTGGCCCGCCGCTTTGCTAATCGCAATCAGCGGGTGATGAAGGTTCCTGACAGTCAGGTGTTGCAGAAAACCGGGTCTCATTTGCAGGCTAAGGGGATTACCCGCGTCTTTTTTGATGGTCAAGTGTATTCTCTTTGACACTCCCACGGCGATCGCCCCTAATCCTTCATCTGTCACCTCTATCCCCATCTCTGACTGGGGATTTTTTTTGGCCAGTCCAACTCAGCCAATGTTTTTAACTGAGAAATGTCTAATCTGTCAACGATCTGAATCACGAAAAATTATCTATACTATCACAGGTGATTGTGTCAATAATCACGCCCTAACTTTACACAATCTTTATACACGAAGTTATAATTGGGGCGTAGGCTTCACACAATCTTTAAAAACGATGTCTTTTGCCCCTCCCACCCCGAGTTATTCCCTCGAAAACGTGGTTGAGCGGATCTGTACATTTCGCCAAATCACCCCCATCGATCGCCATCTCCTCAATGACATCCTCAGCAACCGCTCCTACTTCGGACGCCGTGAACAAACCCTCGTCGACCGCGTTTTCGACGGGATTCACGAGGGTCAGATTTGGATCGTGGATAATTAAGCCATTGTGATTCCTTATCCATCTCAAGCTCAACCTCAAGCCGGTTGCAACAGCCACAATCCCGTATACGTCCGTCCCGAGTCATCCGGCTGAATGACGAGAAAATGCAGTCCCTTTGTCTCCTGTTGGCGTTGATGATAGAGTCGCGCAGCGGCTTGGACTTCCGCATCGTCAAAGGTGGCCAGAACCCAGCGATCCGCCAGGCCCGCTTCTAAAATGAGTCCGTCGGGAGCGCCGGGGATATAATTGACGGATATAGGCGTGACCGTCTCCAACCATTGAGCTAACTGCAACGATTGTCGTCCTCCATCAATGACTAAGCCGGGAAGAGATGCGGTTGAGGCTAATCCGAGTTCTAGGGGATGAAGTTCTCGGGGGAGCGATCGCACCCGCATCGGATGAGCCGCAAAACTATCTAACTCAGCTACACGAAGGGTTGCAAAGCGCCAGCGATCGCCCCATAATTGCTCAGACACGGGAACCGGCGCCGGACGAGGAACCGCCAAGGGTTGGTACGCATCCGCCGTATAGCCCTGAAGCCGCTGATATAACTCAGCTCGTTGCAACAACCAGCGTTTCAGAGTTTCTGTTCGTCGCGTCGCCAGGGCCTGAATCCCCAGTTTTTTGGCCGCTTCACGAATTAAACTCAGGGATTCGGGCCGGAAGGTCGCTAAACTATCCGGGAGAGGGCGATCGAGACTTTGCAACTGTTCGACAATCCAGTCCGAGTTAGCCTGAGATTGAGGACACCAGCGTTCAAAATGAAACTCGAAAGCGCGATCGCACCCCAGTAACTCCCACAACACCTCTCCCTC
Organism: Phormidium sp. OSCR; assembly: GCA_001314905.1. Classification (GTDB taxonomy): domain Bacteria; phylum Cyanobacteriota; class Cyanobacteriia; order Cyanobacteriales; family Geitlerinemataceae; genus Sodalinema. The sequence continues at coordinate 11,593 of LJZT01000081.1, read as the reverse complement.
CTCATTACGCAGAGGACGACGGAAAAAATCGAGTTGCCAAACAGACATAATTAACCTGTACTCCGGACTATAGTTCTTTATAACGTAATTGGCGATTCCACATACACCGTCGGTTCCTGAGACGAGAAGGTAATCCCGAACTGACTTAATTTGCCAGAAATGGTCTGATTCGCTAACTCCAACAGGCGTTTGCGTAATTGAATCGAGTTCTCATTGGAACCTAAAATAAAGAACGTCACCCGAGCCTGAGTTCCTGGGTGATTTTCATCCTCACTAAAACTGAGACTGGTACTTCCGGGATCGATCCCGAACACAGAATTGGTACTTTCGGTGACCACTTCCCGCACTAGGGCCTTATCTTGGTCATCGAGAGGTTTAGCAAAATCGAGATAAATCATCGACATCACTTTTTTGGCCCGCGTTAGGTTCTCTACTTCGATATTGACCAAAATGGAGTTGGGGACAATAAATAAGGTGCTTTTCGCTGACGTGCGGATTTTGGTTGAGCGTAAACCAATGGATTCAACCCGTCCGAGTTGACCATCTTTGAGGCGGATATAATCACCGGGAATAAAGGGGCGATCGAGATATAAAACCACGGTACTCAAGAATTGCTCCAAAATTCGCTGAGATGCAGCCACCACCGCCAAACCACCAATCCCCAAACCAGCAAAGAGCGCAAATAGGTCGAAATTACGACTTTGAGCAAAAGCAAAAACCGCTAACAGACCAATGATTAAATTGGCAATCGTTTCAAAGACCAGTAGCAATTCATCAACCTCTAAACCGAGCTTTTTTAAAAGGTCAATTCCATAAATTCGCACCATCTGACGGAATATCCTTGAAGCCAGCCAAGCGATACTCACAATAATCGCAAAATCTAGAACTGGAATAAAAAACTCATAGAAAAGTTCATAGCCTTTGAGCCAAATTGATGACCAATAAATTAACAGTAACGTCCCCGAAATCTGAAGGGGACGCTTGACAGGCTCAATTAAGCTATCATAGGTTGTGACCGCCGATTCGCTCAAAAACTGTTGGATGACAGAGCGAACAAAACGAGGTGTGAATTGCCCGAGTAGCAATGAGATTAACAAAAATCCCAAGAAAATAATTAAACGCAGAACATTTGCTTCTATGAGCCAAGAAATAACAGATTCAATGGGTTCTAAAAGGTTACTAATATCCATAGAATTAGGCTTGAGATTTAGGCTTGAGATTTAGGCTTGAGATTTTTCTGATTTAAGTCCATAGCCAGCCTGAGAAAACTCTAGGTTGACTCATTTGAAAATCCGGTCACATAGGACGGTTTATCTTAAATTGTGATGGGAGAATCCACATAAATTGTTGGCTCATCAATGTCAAAAATAACACCATATTCTTTCAGTTGTTTGGCGATTTTTTGGTTGGCAACATCGAGGACTTGACGGCGAATTTCCATCGAAACACTCCCAGAACCGAGGATAAAGAAAGTGGTTTGAGCTTGAGTTTTGATAGTGCTACTTTTTTCTCGTATTGACTTAAAGGTGACATCTGTATTCCGAGAATCAATACCAAAAATATCAGAGGTTCCTCGGATAATCACTTGACGAATTAAAGCTCGCTCATCTTCTGGGATCTCTTGCTCAAAGTTGAGGTAGAGAATTGCCATCACTTTTTTACCCCCAGTGAAATTTTCCACCGTCATTTGGGTTAGATTGCCATTGGGAATAATCATTAGAGTTCCTTTCCCAGAACAGCGAATCTTGGTTGAGCGTAAGCCAATGGATTCAACCCGTCCGAATGTCCCGTCAGGAAGTCCAACATAATCGTCAATCGTAAAGGGTTTGTCGAGATATAATACAATCCCGCCTAAAATTTGTTCTAGGGTCTTTTGGGCGGCGAAGGCAACGGCTAACCCGCCAATCCCTAAACTAGCCAATAACCCCAGTAAGTTGACTTGATGGGTTTGGGCAAAAACAAAAATAGCGCCAATAATAATGGCTAAGTTGGAAACCAGTTTCCCGAGATTTAATAGCTCATTAATTTTACTTCCTTTTCTGAGGACAATATCCAATAAATAGACATCAAAAAGCTGAGCCGCGACTCGGGATAAGAACCAGGCGATCGCCACCGTTAATGATAGGCTCAAAGGAGTTTCTAGCCAAGAGCCAACTTCAAACCGTAGCGCCGCAACTTCTAAGGCTCCCAAACTTAAAACAATTCCAAAAATCTGGAGATTTGGCTGCAATAAAACCTGATAAAGCTTAGAGATAGGAGATGAGTTTTCTTGGGGACGATTCAAGAAATTGATAATGGGACGCAGCACAAAAATCAAGGCTAACGTTAGCCCGGCTCCGACAATCATGGAACTCCATTGAAATAGCTCATTCAAATCCAATGTGTTCGGTAAATATTCAGGCAAATAATCTAGCATTGCTTCAGTAATTAAAACTAAAAAATAATATCAAAAAAAATGATCAAGGTTGTCAACACCTATCGGAGATATTGGCCAGGCTTCAATTTGCTTCGGAAAGCCGAGCGAAGCGATCGCCAAAAAAGTCATAACAGCCCCTTGCATCCATTGAACAAAGTTTGCGAGAATGAGAGCGCAACTGTGCGTTCCCGACCGCAGCCGTCCTAACTAATTTCACGATATCTTACCGAATGACCGTTTCTGAAAGTTCGCAGTCCCATCTATCTCACAATCCGTTTCTCAACTTAGAGTATGAAACTGCCCTCGAAGCCTTGGGAGATGACTACTACGACCGAGTCGAAGCAGCGGACTTTCCCAGTCATATCTTACGCTTTCGCGGCGATCGCCTGCTTCCCAAGGTAGGACTTGACCCCAAACAGGTGTCTGACGACCATTTTATCGAATATTTCGGCAAATTTCGCAGCTCATCCTCCTGTCTGGCTCTCCGTTACCATGGCTACCAATTTGGCGAGTATAACCCCCGCCTCGGAGACGGACGAGGATTTCTCTACGGACAAGTACGAGGAACCGACGGAAAACTCTACGATTTTGGCACCAAAGGAAGCGGTACCACCCCCTACTCAAGAGGAGGAGATGGCCGCCTCACCCTCAAAGGAGGAGTACGAGAAGTCATCGCCTCAGAAACCCTGGCCCGTCTCGGAGTGAACACCTCCGGCTGTCTGACAGTTATCGAAACCGGCGAACAACTCTGGCGAGGAGACGAACCCTCCCCCACTCGCTCTTGTGTCATGGTCCGACTGAGTCAGTCTCATATTCGCTTTGGCACCTTTGAACGCCTCCATTACCTACGTCGCAAAGATCTCAGCAAAACCCTCCTCGACCATGTGATTGAGGTCTACTATCCTCACATCGATCGCCGCCAAGCCAACGCCTACCTCGCATTTTACCGAGAACTCGTCGAGCGCACCGCCAAACTCGCAGCTCAATGGATGGTGGCCGGCTTCTGTCATGCAGTCCTCAACACCGATAATATGTCCATCACCGGGGAAAGCTTCGACTACGGTCCCTACGCCTTCATCCCCAGCTACGATCCCAAATTCACCGCCGCCTACTTCGACTATTACGGCCGGTACAGCTACGGAAACCAGCCCTTAGTCTGTAAACTTAACCTAGAACTCCTACAAAACCCCCTCGCCGGTGTCACCCCCGACCTAACCCCCGAGTCCATGAGTGACGCCCTCAAGGAGTTCGATCGCCATTACGAACAACATTACCGTCAAGGAATGCTGCACCGTCTCGGATTGGTCGATCTCAGTGAAAACGATGGTAGAGAACTGGTCAAACTCACCGTAGAACTGTTGCAAGAGAACGACGTCGGCTATCATGACTTCTTCAGCCAACTACGTCAACAATTCTCCCCCCAATGGCGAGATGACCAAGAGGCCATCTTTGCCAAAGCCGATCCCCCCCAAGTTCTCCAACCCTGGACTGGTGTTTATCATCGCACCCTACAAGCCTACTCCAACAGCGAACTGACGGAGATCCAAGCCAGAATCACCGCCGCTAACCCCAACCTAATCCCCGTTCGTCCCGAAATTGAAGCCATCTGGGACCCCATCACCACCGCCGATGATTGGCAACCCTTCCGGGATCTCCTCGATCGCATCTGGGCCTAATTCCCCTATTGGGGGGAGAGGGCGCCCACAAGGGAACGCCCCTAAGTCATTTCTTCCCCTCCTGGGAGGGGCCGGGGTGGGTTATGCCTATTCCCGATTCCCGATTCCCTGTTCCCTGTTCCCTGTTCCCTGTTCCCGATTCCCGATTCCCGATTCCCTGTTCCCTTCTTCTACCGTCCCCCCCAATCCGCTACACTAAAACCAAGTCCCTTAAATTAACCTGAAATCCTTGCCCCCAATGACCCTCAGCATTTACAACACTCAAACCCGGACCAAAGAACCCTTTGAACCCACAGTTCCCGGCGAGGTCAAAATGTACTGCTGTGGCGTCACCGTTTATGATGACTGCCACCTGGGTCATGCACGCTCCTATATTGTTTGGGATACAGTGCGTCGCTACCTACAATGGCGCGGCTATCGGGTTCGCTACCTGCAAAACTTCACCGACATTGACGACAAAATCCTCAAACGGGCCAAAGAACGGGGTGTCTCCATGGCCGAGATTTCTCAGCAATATATTGAGGCCTATTTCCGGGATATCCGCCAACTCAATGTGGCTGACGCCGATGACTACCCCCGCGTCACCGACCATATCCCTGCAATTTGCGATCTCGTCCAAACTCTGATTGACAAGGGTCTGGCCTATGCCGCCTCAGGGGATGTCTATTACAGTGTCGAACGCTTCCCCGACTACGGCAAACTCTCGGGACGTAAGTCTGAGGATATGCAATCAGGGGCCAGTGGACGGGTGAGCGAAGATGGCCGCAAACGCCATCCCTTTGATTTTGCCCTCTGGAAAGGCAGTCAAGAGGATGAACCGGGTTGGGAGTCTCCCTGGGGTCGAGGCCGTCCCGGTTGGCATATTGAATGTTCGGCCATGATTCGCTCTCAGCTTGGGGAAACCATTGATATTCATGGTGGTGGCGGGGATTTGGTCTTTCCTCACCATGAGAATGAAATCGCCCAATCAGAAGGCGCTCACGGGAAACCTCTGGCCAAGTACTGGACTCATAACGGCATGGTTCGCGTCAATGGGGAGAAGATGTCCAAGTCTTTGGGGAATTTCACCACCATTCGCGACTTGTTAACGCAGATTGACCCGATGGTGTTGCGGTTGTTTGTGCTTCAGGCTCAATATCGCAAGCCGTTGGACTTTACGGATGAGGCGATCGCCTCGGCTCAAAATAGCTGGGCCACCCTCGAAGATGGCTTACGGTTTGGCCAGAAGTTTGGCCAACAATTAGCATGGTCTGAAAACGGCTCACAGGAGTCACTTCCCCAGGTTAAAGCATCCTTCCAAACAGCCATGGATGATGATTTTAATACCTCTGGCGGCTTGGCGGTGGTGTTTGAGTTAGCCAAAGAGTTACGGCGGCTGGGCAATATCTTGGCCCATGGAGGTGAGATCTCAGAAGACTCGCAACACCTACAACGACAATGGACGACCTTGGTGGAGTTAGCCGGAGTTTTGGGATTGGAAGCCCCCGCTGAGGAGTCTTCTGAGGCCCATGGCTTGACCGATGAGGCAATCTATGAGTTTATTCGGCAACGACAGGCGGCCCGCAAGGCGAAAAACTTTAGTGAAGCCGATCGCATCCGCGAGGAGTTGAAGCGTCAGAATGTCACACTGGTAGATCAGCCCGGCGGAACCACGTTTATTCGCGGTTAAGACTCCAACAAATAAGGGACAGCCCTGCGAGACTGTCCCCTATTTGTGACCTAATCTTGTTACACAAGTACATATAATCTATAAGATTTTCAACGTTAAATTGACAAGCTTGGGGATCACTTGACAAATTGGTTAATGTAGCCTAGCCAACAGTCAGCCAGCCCCATGATGGAAGCCCATTTTCCCCTCGCCCCTCGCTATCGCCTCGATGATGAACAGCCTTGGTTACGCGGAATTGATCCCAACCGACGGTACTGGCTCTGGGTAAATGGGAATCAAGACTGGTGTACGACGGTTCCGGGATTGTCCCCATCGGGCTTTGATGACTTTAAACAGACTATTTTGCAGTTTCGCGACTTGCAACCGGGAGACACTCTTGAATTAGGTCGCATTGTGGACGCGCCCCGCATCCGTTGCATTAGTAGTAACTGTTATGCGATCGCCACCACCTACAACGACGCTCCAGTCTGGCATCTGTTTGATCACGAAACCTTGGAAAGTTTACTGATGACCGCCCATCCTGACTGGCAATGTTCCGCCAAGGATGTGGACTTAGGGCGAGAGTGGATGGAACAGATGTTCCTCCACTCTGTCGCCGCCTAAGTCGTCGTATAAGGATGAGCTAGGGACTCTAGCCGAACTGTTGTAACTCCAGCAGTTGCTCGGGAGAGGCTAACAGACGAATCTCAACCCGTTCAATTTGAGATTGGCTGTTGAGGTTAAACGTCCAAGCGACGGGAACCGAGAAATGGGGGGTTTTGACATGACCCCGAACTTGCACAAGCTGACAGCCATCGCCGGCGGTTTGCACCGTGGCCTGTTCCGGGAAACAGGTTAAACTTTGGGCTTCGGCTTCGAGATAAGCCTCGATGGCTTCAACGCCGACAATTCCCCCTTGGAAGGGCGGGTGCAGTTCACCGTAAGGGGCAAAGTATTGGGCCGTCTGCGGACAGTCTCCAGCATTGAGAGACCGGAAATACCCCATTACCACGGGGACAGTTAGATCAGGCAGAATGGGCGTTTGGTAGGTCGTAGTCGTCATAATTGACCTCGATGAGTCTGGAAAGAAGGCGGAGTAAAGGGGTTGAGTTGACCTCCACTCCGCTGGTTTGATTCAGGATTGTGATTGGGTTTTGTCCTAGAGGACTCTAGCTGAGTGCGTCAAAACCCATGTTCACCACGGCGTTACGCAGAATGGTGATTTGTTGGCTGAAGTTGGCCTGCGTCATCAGGATGTTTAGCAACTCTTGAACCTGACGAGACGGTTTGTAGCGTTGAGGGACGCGCACGACAGTTCCCTCATCCATACCTTGGGCCAGACAGTACCAGAACCCGAGTTTGGTGTTGGCGTTGAAGACGCCATAGGCTCGACTCAGGGGGGTATTGCGTTTGGCGACGAGATCGCGCATGAAGCTCATTTGCTCCTCAGAACTGAGGGCTTTGACTTGGGCCAGGAGGCCTTCAGCAAGCTGAAGACGGGCGGCCCCAGGAGCGGCGGGGGTGATGGATTTACCCATTTCGAGATAGATAAACCACAGGAGTGCCAACTGATCATCTGTGGTGAGGCGTTGGATACGAGCCGACACTTCCGGAACAAGGGAGGTGGGTTCGACGGTCGAGAGTGCGTTGGCTTGAGTTGTGGTGAAGTTGGAAGAAGTGGCGTAAGCCATGGTAGTTACTCTACTTTTGTCAACCGATTAGTTCCATTTTGCAACCTAACTTCATAAACCGCAAATAAAATTTACGAATCAACGAAGTCAGGAATTTGAATGGAGGGTGCGATCGCGATCACACTGAAAACTTAACGAATCATTAAGCTACCCGTAGCCTAATCAGTGACAAGCCAGGTCTCACTCCATCTTTAGAGAGAGCTTTTTTTGGCGGAGTTGGTGGGTTGAGGATAGAAAAAGTCTGTCTCTTGGGGGGTGAGGGGGAGAAAGTCGGCATCCTGGAGGAGTCGGTTGAGTTCGCCAGGAGGGAAGTGTTTGCAACCGATACGGACAATGCGATCGCGCAGGGTTTTGGTGACACCACTGCGGGGCCGCCCCGCTTCGAGTTCCATGATGGTTCGATAGAGTTCGAGTTGGGCGTTGGGAATGGGGGTCCCATCGAGATCCACTCCTCGGGCGATCGCGCCTTCGATAGCTTCGGCGCCTCGATAGGGGGTTGCGGGATTTAACTCATGAGACATGGTGACGGTTTTTCCGTGAACGAAATGATGTCTCAACTCTACCTGGGACAAAGACTTGTCGGCAAAGATCTTAGTACAGGACAAAAACGCTGAAAGTCTTACCCCAAGGGAAATCTGGTCGCAAATGTTCAAGAAGGCACCCCGGGCTGAAGTGAAACTTGAGGGGTGGGGGGGGGAGCGCGAAGTCGGGGTGAGAGGGTTAGATCGGAATGACGAAAAACCAAACTACCCTCTCATGAACGAGCTTAACCGATTACGAGACACTTTGCGCTCTCACTTGTCCTGGCACGGGGCGAGATTAAACTTTGTCTGCCTGTTCCTGATGGCGCTGTTTCAAGCCAAGACCGTCAATCTAGCAGAACTGGCGACGGTCTTCGCCAATCCCGTGCAAATTTCCTCAAATTACAAGCGATTACAACGGTTTTTGGGGAAATTCGACTTTGATTTGACCGAGATAGCCCGTTTCGTCGTCAGCCTCATCGACATCCCTCAACCTTGGACTCTAAGTCTCGACCGCACCTGTTGGTCTTTGGGTCAAACCCATTTCAACATCTTGATGTTGGCAGTTGTTCACGAGGGGATTGCCTTTCCCCTACTCTGGACGATGCTCGATAAAAAAGGCAACAGCAGGCGAACGCATGGACTTGTTCGACCGCTTTGAGGCACTGTTTCGTGACGTGGAAGTGGCTTGTCTGACCGCTGACCGGGAGTTCGTGGGACGGGAGTGGCTCTCGTATCTTCTGCTAGACCCTGAGGTTCCTTTCCGGATACGCATCCGTCACAGCAAGCCCTACTTAGGTGATTCCCTCCTGCAAGATAAACTGCCACTCTACTGTCCTGAATGTGGATACATTGCCTCACGAGATGTGGTGAGTGCTGAAGTGATCAGAAATCGAGGCTTGTCTAATCTTGGGTAGGGGTTGGACGTTAAACAAAATGCCTATGGAGACGGTCTGGCGGGGGCTTTGCCTAGTCAAGAGTCTGTGAACCCGAAATCCTAATCGCGAGGTTAAGAATCTCCCGTTAGACCGCTTAGCGGTTAGCCCGAGAGGATGTCAACGAGTCTCCAACTCAGCCTGAGACAAACGCATCCGGGCAAAGAGATCATTAAAATGTTCAACCCGAGCATTCATCAGCCCGCGATCGCGCAACGCCGCCACTCGCGCCTCAGCCTCATCTCGCTGACGATACCAACCCGCATCAATATAAGGACCCCGACGATCATCATAGAAGCGCAACGCCTGGGGCCGCAGTCCCGGTAAGTTATCGAGACGGGCGATCGCACTGCGAACCCGATTCATCTCGCCCAACCGGGAGCGATTTGGACGAAAGGGAACCACCACCACATAGCGATGGCCCGCAAACAAACGCTCTAAGGTTCGTTCCGTGGCGATCCCAGTCGCCGGTAGATTATTATCTCGCTGATAGGCCCGGACGGCCCCTTCCGTGATCGAACCATAAAACCCTGTTGGCGAGCCGGCAAAATAGGTGTCTCCTTGAGGCCGTCGCGTTTGGGACAACACCCGTTGCAACTCATGCACCTCAAAGCCTCTATCTCCCTGACTCAGTTCTATGGGAGCCTCGGGTGGACGGATACGACCTTCGACCACTGCTGATAAAATTAACGCGGTACGGCGATCGAGTTCTCCCAACACCGGCGCATCAATCCCATAACGACGCTGAAATTCCCGTACCGCCGCCGCCGTTTGATTGCCATAAATGCTATCTTCTGGAATTGGCCCCAAACCGATCTCATTGAGGGCGGCCTGTAACTCCGCCACAATCCCCGTCTCCTCACCGCGCATGAGAACCGGATCTCCATAGGACAACCAGATATTGGATGAAAACAATCCCCCAGACGACACCGGCTCCCCAAACAAGGCTCGTCGCGTCTCCCCATCGACGATTCCATTCACCGGAAGTCCCGCATCTTCCTGGAACTCCGCTACCGCTGTCCGGGTTTCTCGATCAAACAAGCCACTGACGGGTTCTGTGAAGTAACCAAATTCTGTTAGCAACAGTTGCACTTCGGCTACATCATCCCCAGTATCGGCGAATTGTAGAACCCTTGTGGCTTGGGCTAGGGTTTGGGCTAGGGGGTGGGCGATCGCCTCGCGTCCCATATCCGGCCCATCCAGGCCGGGAACCAACGCTCGTACAATCTCAGACGAGCCAGTCCCCCCCCAAAGCATTAAACTCATCAGGACTATAACCGTTGGCCCCGGTATCGAGGAGAACCGGTGACTCAGCAGAGGAAAGTGAGACATGGTGGTTTGAGGTGACACGCCGAGAACGCTGTAGGGGAAAATCTTAGGACAAAAGCAAAGTATAAAAGATGTCAGACCCTAGATCCAGATGACGAACTCGTCGTCTGCGAAGATCCAGAATTTGACATCTTTACTATCCTAGCAAGGTTGATCGAGCCAGATTGAGCGCGATCGCCTATCCCCGAGACGACACCCCGAGCCTACACCACACCGAGGCGATCGAGAACCAACGCCAAAGCCGCCGCAAAAAGGGTAATCCCCAACGCCAGCCAGGGACTTTGACCTTGACTAACAGCAAAGGAGGTGGCCACGCCCGCTCCCAACGCCGCTGTCACCGCTGCCACTAGGGGATCTTGTTTCGTGTCTTTGTTATACATAATTCTGAATGATTAAAACGCCGCTTACAACCGAGGCGCCGTTGAGACGGCTAACCATGGATTTAACGGTATCATCCGCCTTTGCCAAATCTGGCTCTACCGCCCCAAATCGCAATCAAGCTTTAGATTAAGATACGTTTGTTCATACTTTCGATAGACGATTAGAGAGGGCCGCATTCGGTAAAGCTTAGGTTAAGCCTATGTGAACCTCCGCTTAAACTCCCCATTTCGGAAGATGTCCTGGTGACTCAGGTTGCCTAAACTGGAATTAGTGCAAATACAACCGATTAACAAATTATCCATATGATTTTCACTAAGCTCCAAACTCCCAAACACATCATGATTGCAGGACTCTCGGGGATTTGGCTGGGGTCAATGGCCTTGGGCGGTATAGCCCGAGCTGTTGAAGTCGGTGATGGGAGTCACCGATTTGAGCATCCACCGGCATTAGAGAATATCAGCAGCAGTTCCCACGAAACGGGCAATTGGCATGACACCCATTTCTTTACCATTCGCCTACCTAAAGACGCGGGGGAACCCTTAGCCCGAGTTGATATCGAATTACAAGCCCCCGAAATGTCCCCCGAAAGGTCCTTGGAGTATCAAACCAATGACAGTGAGAGTTTCCTGGGAACCCAGGACAATCCCGGTGACTCCATTGACCTGGCTTCAGTCTCCCAGAACCCGAATGATGGAGTAGTGAGCGTCGTTTTTGACACCCCTATATCCCCTGGAGAAACCGTCACCCTGGCCCTGAGTCCTGAGCGCAACCCCGGAATGCCGGGCCTGTATGATTTTAGTGTCACGGCCTATGCCGACGAAGATGGCCAGACTGGACAAGTGATTGGCTTAGACCGCTTGCGTCTCTATGGTGACTAGGCCCTCAGTCCTGTGAGTCTTTTATCTTAAATGTCAAAAGAAGACTCCCGTTAGAGCCGAAGGCTTAGCGGTGAGATGAATTTTGACTAAAAATATGTGGTAGAATCGTGGAGCCAAC
>LJZT01000080.1 GCA_001314905.1 Phormidium sp. OSCR | reverse complement strand
GTAAGACCTAACCGTAGAGGACGTAAGAAGTCTACGGTTGGGCAATCTGTTGGGTAGGAAGCCGCTATTGTAATCTTTGATTCAATAGCGGTAGTTCACGATAAAGGAACTTTTTGGGTCTGGAGCGGTTATGGTGGTGTCTCAACAAACCTATGCCATTGAGTTATATTTTGATGAGGTGGCCTCAGAGAAAGTCCGTCAACTTTGGTCTCAGGTCGGGGCGATCGCCTCTTCGATGGCTAAGCGAGTTCACAGCCAGCCCCATTTAAGTTTGGCGGTTCTCCCCAATGCTGATTTGCAGCTTTTACCAAGCGTTCTCGCTGAGATCGCTGCTCACCAGTCCTCGTTTGAAATTCAGTTTTCATCCCTCGGCTTGTTTTCTACCGGAGGTGGGGTGGTGTTCCTGGCGCCGGTGGTGACGACGCAGCTCCTGGAGTTACATAAGACGGTTCATCGACAGCTTCACGAGATTGGCTCGGATGCGATCGCCTATTATCGTCCTGAGGCTTGGGTTCCTCATTGCACCCTGGCCCGAGAGTTATCGCCCCCTGAAGTGCTGCGAGCGGTTGAGGTAGTTCGCAACAGCAATCCTTTTTTTAAAGCCAAGGTTTGTGGGTTAGGCCTGGTTGAAGCTCCCCCGGTGCGTCAGATTTGTTGGTGTCCCTTTCTTCCTACGGGCGATCGCTCATGATAGAATGCAGGGTATATTGTTTGATTTGTCAAGACCTTACTCTTAAAACCCTCGAAGTTCTATGGATTTTACAGTAGCCATCCGCACCTACAACGGTGAACAGCGTATTGGTGAGATATTAGAACGTCTTAAAGCACAAACTCAAACCGAGGTGATCGAGTGGGAGGTTGTCGTCGTCGATAACAACAGTGGCGATCGCACCGCCGCCATTATCAAAACTCATCAAGAAACCTGGCCCTCCCACTCCCAACTCCACTACTTTTTTGAAGCTAGACAAGGGGCCTCCTATGCCCGCGCTCGCTGCATTCAAGAAGCCCAAAGCGACCTAATTGGCTTCCTTGATGATGACAACTACCCGGCAGAAGATTGGGTGTTTCAAGCCTACCAGTTTGGTCAAGAGTACCCTAAAGCCGGTGCCTACAGTGGACAAATTCATGGGGAATATGAAGTTACTCCTCCCCCCAATTTTAAACGAATTGCTAATTTTATTCCCATCATTGAACGCGGCCAAAACCCCCTCTGCTATACCTCTTATAAATACGCTAAGAAAAAAGTCTATCCCCCCGGCGCGGGCCTGGTCATTCGTAAGCAAGTCTGGTTAGATACCGTCCCTAAAAAATTAGTGCTCCAAGGACCCGTTGGAACCTCATTAACAGCTAAAGGGGAAGACATCGAAGCCCTAACCTACATCGCAACAGCAGGATGGGAAATTTGGTATAATCCCCACATGCACATCTATCATCGTATTCCCAAAAGTCGCTTTGAACGGGAGTACTTAATCAAGTTCTTTAAAGGGGTTGGTTTAAGCCGTCACCGGACTCGGATGCTCAATTATAAGGCTTGGCAAAAACCCTTCTTTGTGGCTGCCTACTTTGTTAACGACTTTCGCAAGCTATTGCGCCATTTCTGGACTTACCGAGATGTGTTAGATACTGATGTCGTCGCCGCCGCAGAACTGCAATTTTTTAAAAGCTGTCTTGTGAGTCCCTTGTTTATCTGGAAAAAACTCTACTTGGAGCGAAACTAAATCAGCCGCTAAGTTGCGTCCACCCCATCGTGACTCGGTGGATTCAACTGTTCTTCCTGAACCGTCTTTGACGGTTCGAGCAGTTCCTGAATTTTCTCCGCCAAAACCTGAACATTGGGTTCCTGTAACATGAGTAAATGATCCCCAGGAATATCGTAAATTTCTAATCCACCAACAGCCAGGTCCCCCCAGCCATATTGAGGATCAATTTCCGTCCCAACTTCCGCCTGTCGCCCCATCGCTCGAAACAGTGTAACTTTTCCACTGTAAGGTTGAGGAAAATGTTGCTTTTTAATCTTAATATTCGTCTCCAGATTGGCGATGGATTTCAAGTCATCAGGAACTTGCTGGCCAAAACGCTGATAAATCTCGGCGCGGATGGCTTTCAGTCGATATTGAATGCGTCCAAATCGAGATTTTAACTTGTGAGTGATGTAGCTAAAGCCTTCTTGCTTAAACTTACCCCAATGTCCTGACACCCGTGACGATGGAGGTAAATGTTTGACCCCAGTTCGAGCTGTGGTATCAATTAATCCTAATAACCCGACATCTTCCCCTTGAGCCTGTAGTTGCTGAGCCATCTCAAAGGCGACTCGTCCACCAATAGAAACACCCAATAGATAATAGGGACCATGAGGCTGAAGGGTTTTAAGGTCTTTAATATATATCTCTGAGAGTTCCTTAATTCCTTTAGAACTTCCTTTAGAACTTCCTTCGGCATCATCTAAGAGGTTAAACGATAATCCATAGAGAGGCTGATTCTCTCCAAGATATTTAACTAAAGGTCGATAGTATTGAAGACCTTTACCTAAAACATGGACGGCGAAAATAGGAGTTTTACGTCCCTTACCTTGTATGGTAATTAGGGATGACTCTTGTAGGTCATCTGGAGCATCTTGCAGAAGTTTCGCGAAGTCTTGAATCGTAGGATGTTGAAATAAGGCAGAGATGGGAATCGAGCGATTTAAAGCCGTCTCAATATCCCGGCATAACCCAATAGCTAATAGGGAATTGCCACCGAGGTCGAAAAAGTTATCTTGTCGGCCAATTCGCTCCTGCTTTAACCAGGTTTGCCAAATGTCAACCAGTTGCTGTTCTAGGTCATTTTCAGGGGCTTGATAGGTGGCTGTGATTTGGGGTGAATGTTCGAATTGACTCAAAGCCTGGCGATCAATTTTCCCGTTGGGAGTTAAGGGAAACTCTGGGATGGCGACAAAGGCTTGAGGAATCATGTAATAGGGCAGTTTATCGGTTAGGAATTGACGTAAATCTCCAGGGGCGATCACCATATTCTCCCGAGTTAAGCAATAGGCGACCAAATGTTCTGTTAAGGCTCTTGAATCCGTCTGATTAGAACCCATCTTAGAACCCATCGAAGACGATTGGAGGACAACAACAGCCCGTTCAATATCAGGATGTTGCCCTAAAACAGATTCAATTTCACTTAGCTCGATGCGGAATCCCCGCAGTTTAATCTGATTATCGATTCGGCCAAGAATTTCAATGTTTCCATCGGCTAAATAACGACCTAAATCACCAGTTTTATAGATGCGATCGCAGCTATCTTGACTTGACGGCTCCCGAAAGGGGTTAGCAACAAATTTAGATTCTGTCAAGGAGGCATCATTGAGGTAGCCACGGGCAAGATAGGGAGTGCGAATGCAAATTTCACCTCGATCGCCATCAACCGCTAACGTTCCATCCTCTTTAATAATTAAAAGTTGGACACCATCAATACCTTGACCAATAGGCAATTTTTTGCTAACAACATCACAGCCATCAGGCACGATATAGTAACCCATAGCTTGGGGGGTTTCAGTCGCTCCATAAAAGTTGACATTCGTAACCTGTTTAGAGAGTTGCTTACTCCGTGAAATGTCCGCTTGAGTGAGAACGTCGCCGCCCCAAAACAGATAGCGTAAGCTGGGAATCAACTCAGAGTGGGCTTGAGGTGATGTCCCTTGGCTGAGAAGCAGTCCCATCGCGGGTGTTAAATGGGCGATGGTAATCTCCTGTTGCTGCATCCATTGACAGAGTTTGCCACTGGTTTCTAGGATATCTTGGTCGGGAATAGATAAGCTCGCTCCCAGCCAAAGTGGGGTAAAGATATCCCGTAGTAAGGGATCATGAGCTAACCCCGATAGTAAGACGAAGCGATCGCACTCTTGCAGGTTAAAATGCCGACAATGCCAATCAATAAAGTGAGCTAGGGGCTGATGGGTTCCAACAATTCCTTTCGGTTGTCCCGTTGAGCCGGAGGTGAAGGCAATATAGGCAATATCATCGTTGTAAGTTGATTGGTGAGTTGGCTGGTGAGTTGGCGGCTTTTCTATGATAGATTCTGCCTCCGATAAGTCGTTTGAGTCGTTTAGAGATAAATTGGGAATGGCGGGGAGATGAAGATAACAAACATCACGAACATCGATAAACTCTTGTAGTTCTCGGGGCAATTCCTCAGCCTGACTTCCCGCATGACTCAGGTGAATTAAGCCTTTCGGTTGACTCAGATGACAACAGGTTTGTAAACGAGAGCCAGGATAGGCGGAATCCAAGATAATGAACGTGGCTTTGAGTTTGAGGATAGCGAGTAATGCCCAAACTAAGCTGGCACTGCGATGAGCATAGATGGCGATCGCATCACCCGCTCCCAGCCCCTGATCTCGCAACTGCTTAGCCAGTTGACTCGACGACTCATCTAAATCACGATATGTCCACTGTTTATGACGATCAACCAGGGCGATCTGTTGAGGAACTCGCGCCACATTGTGACAAAACTGATCGAGAACTGACGGATAAATATTACTATCTAAGCTCTGAGATGGATCGGGACAAGGAAGGGTACGGGGAGAGTGTGAAGAATTCATTTTTTGTTCAAGTTATCAGCGTGAGTATCTATTATTGTCTAAGGCTAAAAGACGTTAAGATGTTTCGTTCGAGGCTTATTTTTTGAGGGTTTTAATCACTTTTCTGAGAGATTTTCTTAAGGTTACGCGATAGGAATTTGGTAGCCAGGGAGCAGCTTCGCTGATGCGGGAGACAAATTCTAACGGCGTGTCTGAACTCGGTTGAGGAGGAATCGAAATGGAACCCTTCGAGTTTGAGGGCCTATCAATTGAGGTAAATGCCTGTTCTAATTGCTCAGCAACCTGACGATTTAAGGGAGAATCTCGTGAGTCTTGAAAGTGGCAAATTGTTGGATTCGTGTTAATTTCCCAAACTTGCATTAAGTCACCCGAAAAACTGTAGTCAATGCGACCATATTGGATACGAGCTAGGTTGAAAATTTCTCGAATTTTATCGGCGTGGGGATTCGTCTGGATATAGGTTTGATTTTCCTGTTCCCGTTGCTCGGTTTTTAAGGTATTTGCTTTCACAACCCAATCTTTTTGATAGCGAACGTGAACTGGAACGATCGCCTCCCCAATCGCAAAAGCAGAATACTTTTTGAAGATTCCTTGTTCATCACGAGTATCACAAAATTCGATAATGACTTTATCCTGGCGACTTTCCCCTTGGTTGACGATCTCAGCGATGGCCTGATCGAGTTCAGCTTGGTTTTGTAATAATGAGGTTTGATTTCCCTTATGATCGTTTTCACCTCGAACAAATACCGGGAACTGAACCGTTGAGATATCTTCCGTTAAGCGATAGATGTTAAAATTATTCTCGCCATGATTGTATAGGGTTTTTAGTAGCTCATAACGACACATTGACCATAGGGGATGATTCAAGAGTCGAGTTTCTTGACTTTTTTGGAGATGAGTCCAAATCCAGGCAGCTTTTTCAGTTTCTGCTGGCGAAAGTCGTTCAATATCTGCAAAAATATAAGTTCCACTCGGCAACTTTCGCTTTTTAAAAACATCATGATAAGCCACGGGTAAGATATTGGAGACGAGAGGTTTCCCCCATTGTTCCAAATACCAGTTAATCACATTCATGTTAGCCCGAGTGGTGAGGTAAAATATCATTGCTAAGTTACCGTTAATTTAGAGTTAATTTAGAGTTAATTTAGAGTTGATTTAGAAGCAGGTGACTCTCAGTTAGAGGTGTGTGGTGAGTTGACGACGTAAGCAAAAGCGAATTAAGCGTCCAGGAACACTGCTGTTTTGAACTGTTTTGCGTCGTAAGAAATTTCCTTTGAGTAAGCGAAGCACTCCCTTGACTCGTGCTTTGAGGCGCATTTGAGTGATATTGTACTCTTTAGCATACAGCGGAGTCCAAGCCATCTCTCCCCACAAAACATCGGCTTGATGACCGGGACTTAAGCCATTTTGCCGATGTTCTGGGTTGGGAATCCCACCATGTTCTCCATAGTTTCGGAAGGGAATAAAGTTTTTAAATTGGTGCGATCGCAACACCGTATCTACCTGAGAATCCCAAGTTGAATAGACTTTACCACCCGTTTCTTGCCCCACCTTATCGGCAAAATCGATTAAACATGGTGCAGCTTTAGGGCTAAGGATGTAAGCAACCATTGACGTTGAAAATCCTTGAGCATATCCCTCATCTGATACCCAATAGACTTGAGGCGCACAAGTATAAATCCAACAAATTCCAATCTTCTCACTCTCTTTCCTAAAGGGCAATGGAAGCTGTCCAAAATCCTTCACTGGCACAAAATCGGCTTCAATAATCAAACTCGGTTTTGGACTATCTGCTGCTTTTTGCCAAGCTCGGCGATGGTTCAAAAGACAGCGATAACTGGGCGAAAACTCTTGATATTCGGGCTTATTCTCTTGACGTAAGACCTCACAATCAAACCCTTCTTCTTTAAGATAAGTTTCTAACTGCTCGGTGGATTCTTTATACGCAATAATAAACACCTTGTTTAGACTATTGACTAAAGTGTTCATACTGGCAATCTCTAAGATATAGAAACATTGAAGTAGCGCTATAATTATAGCATGAGGAAATTCCAGACCCCGGCCATCTGTTGCCCGTTATTGTAACAGGTGAATTGTAACAGGTGACAAATCTTCATATTGTGAAGAATTTGCTAGAGATAAACCCCTTCAGCCTAGCATCGGCCTCAACCATTGTCACTCTTGACGCTCCCAAATATCTGTGGTAATCCGTTCAAAAATTGCGTTAGGCTGAAAGACAGAATCGTTCAATGGAGCATTTATGCGACTACTACACACAATGCTACGTGTTGGCAACTTGGAAGAGTCTCTTAAATTCTACTGTGACGTGTTAGGGATGACCTTACTGCGTCAGAAAGACTATCCCGGCGGCGAGTTTACCCTCGCCTTCGTCGGCTACGGTGATGAAGCCGACCATAGTGTGATTGAGTTGACCTATAACTGGGGCGTGGACAGCTATGATCTCGGTGATGGCTATGGCCATATCGCCTTGGGTGTCGATGATATCTATCAAACCTGTGACGCTATCCGGGAACGGGGGGGTAAGGTTGTCCGCGAACCGGGGCCGATGAAACATGGTTCAACGGTCATCGCCTTTGTCGAAGACCCCACCGGCTATAAAATTGAGCTGATCCAATTGGGAACCCAGGGGTCTGCGAAAGACTCGAAAGAAGTGGCTCAACAGTCTGCTTAAGAGAGGTAGCGGCTGATTTTCCCATCTTAAACGCCATCTAAATGCCAAAAAGCCGCTAATCTCTGAGATTAGCGGCTTTTTAGAGGGCGGACGATGGGACTCGAACCCACGAATGGTGGAACCACAATCCACTGCCTTAACCTCTTGGCTACGCCCGCCATGTTTTTTCAGCTTCACCATTATAGCAAATGTACAAGCGATCGCAAGAGAGTCGCGAAAAATTTTTTCCCACAGTCTATCTGGCCCCAGACCCCATATTGAGACGCCTAGAAACGACAGGCCCGTTCAGGCTCAATGGGACAGGTGGGGTTGTCAATGGGGTTATCCATTAGTGTCAGCCGGCTGAGATTTTGCAAATTGGCCAACGGTGTAATATCGACGATCTCATTCCCCTCCAAGAACAGGGCCATCAATTGCGTCAGGTTCCCCAGGGGCGTCACATCGGTGATTTGGTTACGAGCGAGGAATAACTCATTGACATTGGACATCCCACTTAGGGGGCTGAGATCCCGAATCTGGTTTCCGCTCAAATCCAACTCAACCAGTTGGGGGAGTTCCGCGAGGGGAGAGAGGTCACTGATGCGGTTATCACTGAGGGCTATCCACACGAGATTGTCTATGGCTACGAGGGGACGAAGATCCCGAATCTGATTGCGGCTGAGATCGGCCCCCTCCAAGCTGGGAAGGTTGGCTAGGGGGGAAAGATCCTCAATACGATTTCCTTCTAAAAATAAGGACGTCACCACTGGAAAATCTTGGAGAGGGGTTAAGTCCTCAATTTCATTATCCCGAGCCGTGAAGATGGTGAGGCTGGTTTTATTGCGCAGCGGCGAGAGATCTGAGATCTGATTGTCATCGAGATTGAGTTGTTGTAGATCTAACTCCCCCAGGGGCGAGACGTCCTGAATTTGGTTTCCCGACAACAACAACGTCTCCAGGCGGCTGAACTGTGCTAGGGGAGACAGATCGGAGATTTGGTTGATACTGAGGTCTAAACGGGTCAGGTGAGCCAGGCTACTGAGGGGAGAGAGATCTGAAATCTCTTGCACACTTAAATTGAGGTCGTTGGTTTTTGCCAGAACCCGAGCGGCGATCGCACAGTCGTCACTGTCAGCCAACTCCAATAGGACATCAAGAGTCTGTTGGGCGTCGCCGGTTAGGGGTTGCTGTCGACAAAGCGCCTCAAACGCCTGCATCGATTCGCTAGGGGACTGAGCCATCGCAGCTTGAGGACTTAGTAGCACAGCGATCGCCCCCAACACCCAACCAAACCGGGACCAAACAGGAAACGCCATCATGGGTCAATCTTGATTAAGGAACATCAAACCCGTCTTAGAGTACACCAAAGCTCACCCTACTCCTTCAAGCGATGATAAAGACTTTCCGCTAAATCCAAAAGATTCAATAGCTGTTGCCACTCCGCCGCATCCGCCTTAGAACTGGTGTTACGCTGTTGTCGCAGCGACTGTTTCAAGTGACGTAATAACTCCCCCGGATTCTCCATCTCCACCGTCGTGGCGGCGGCCCCGGTTCCCGTTTTGTCCGGGCCGGGGGGAGTCGCTTGGGGGTGAAAATCCTCAGCCGTGGGATGGTCTAACAACCGTTGCGCTCGTTCCGAGAGACTCAAGCTGCGGGCCGAGAGATTCTCCGGGAGTCGGGGTAAATCCGACAAATACACCTGAGCCAGTTCCAAAAATAACTGACGTACATCAGCCACCCAGGCCAATTCCTGAATTTGTTGCCACTGAGGTTCCCCTAAACCGCGATCGCGGGCCGACTCCAATAACCGAGTGGCTTGTTCAGCCGTGGGCCGAGCCTTTTGAGCTAAGTGCATCGGCAATTTCGGCACATCCCCCAAGCAGGAGCGAGCTAAATCAAGGAGGAGTTGTCGGACTTGTTCAACCCACTCATACTCTGAGGGCTGCCAGTTTAAGTTGGTCATGTCAGGCACAGTTTACGGATTTACCTACAACGTTGCTTACAAACGAAACGTACAAACGACTCAAGAAACGACTCAAAACCTGCGATCGCCCCTTCATCTGCTCAAAGTATCTCAAACAAACCGCTGTCTGAACAGCATACAACGCTCTCTGAGAGATTGACTCTGGGGGATGGAGGAATCTGCATCTACTTATCGGTCAGTTTCCAGACGCCATCCCAATCCTCACTCGGAGGTTGTTGTTCAAACAACATACAGCGTTCGACATGGAGTTTCGCCGCCTTATTCTTGCTATCTAAGGCCAGCACTTGCTCAAACGCCTGACGAGCCTGGTGGAAGGACTGCTTTGATTTTGCCTTATACGGAGGACGCGCCAACTCCACAAACTTCTGAAGTTGTGCCATCGACAGTTCCCCCGCCTCCTCATCGAGCATCTGCTGCACTTGGGGAAAGGCACTAAACTGCTTCACCTTCGCCAACCACAGCTTCTTACGCAGCCGAGGCGTAATTTGCTTGAGTTTAAAGGGAAGCAAGCGGTGGATATCAGCATCGGACAACTCCTCCAAATTCTCCGTCACCAGCAGACGCTTGAGGGTGTCTTCCCCCAAAATCGCCAACAAGTTTTCCCGAGGTAAGCTCCCGAGCATATCCCGGAGTAGCTTATCTCCATCAAAGGACACCTGTTTAACGGCTTCCTCCGATAACTCCTCTAACTGCTCAAGTAACGGCATCACATCGTCTAGGGCCAGTTTTTCCAGAGCCGGTTGTAGATAATAGCGGCGACCCTCATGGTAGTAGTGGATAATCTGCTGCTGAACCTCAGAAATCGGACGAGCGAGATCCCCTTCGCGAATGCCGACCAACTCATAAATTTTAACTGGGCGCGTTTTCCCCTTCACCGTGATAAAGTCGAGTTCTCGAACCACTACGCGATCGGCATTGGGGAGATAGGTTTGCTCACTAATGACCAAATCTACCCCGTATTGCTTACTCGTTCCCTCCAGACGTGAGGCTAGGTTTACCCCGTCCCCAATCGAGGTCAGTTCCATCCGTTTACTCGACCCGATATTGCCACTGACGACACTATCCGAGTGAATCCCAATGCCAATTTGAATGGCCAGTTTGCCCTCGTCAATCCGTTTTTGGTTAAACTCTTCGAGGCGGTAGCGCATTGAAATCGAGGATTGAATCGCGCACCACTCACAGTTTTCTAACGGTGCTGGAGAGCCAAACACCGCCATCAGTGCATCGCCGATATACTTGTCGAGGGTTCCACCATATTGGAAGACCGCATCCACCATTTCCTCGAAGTATTCATTGAGCATTAACACGACTTCTTCGGGCTGTAATTTTTCCGTTAAGGTCGTGTAACTACGGATATCCGAGAAGAGCACCGACACATGTTTTCGCTTACCGCCTAATCCGGTATCTCCACTGGCTAAGAGCGCTTCAGCGACTTCCGGGGTCATGTACTTATACATCAAGTTTTTGACTTCCATCTCATCGCTGATGTCTTCGAGAACCACCAAAGCTCCATTAACTTTTTGGGGATCTGTTACATCCGACATCGAGTTAATTGTAAGATTGACACTTTGGCCGGTTACGGCAGTTTCAATCTCTAAAATTTGATTGGGATAGTATTGTTGACGGTCTTTTTCTTCCCGTGGATGTAGGGCCGCTTCAAACCATTCAGAAAATTTACCTTCTCGCAGGGTGATCATCTCTTTGAGATTTAATCCTTCAATGATCGCCTCTTCCTCAAAGCCAAGAAGCAGTTTAGCACATTCATTGGCTGCGACAATTGCTCCTTGGCGATCGGTCGAAATTACTCCATTGGTTAAACTTCGGAGAATGTCTTTTTGCCGTTGTTCTTGTTGTTTAACTGTTTCAAAGAGTTTGGCGTTTTGTAGAGCTACCCCAGCTTGGATGTTAAACGCCTGCATAAATTCCTGATCCGTGCGATTAAAACTCGCTTTCCATTGTTCAGGAGCTTGGGGCCAATTGTCTGGGTCGTAATCTGGGTATTCTCCCTGTTTTTTCTTATTAATCAGTTGTGTGACACCGATGAGAGCATTATCGGAGTTGAACACCGGCATACAGAGCATACTACAGGTGCGATAGCGGGTTTTTTGATCGGTTTTTTGGGAGGTTTCCGATCGCGGGTCATCATAGAGATCAAAGGGAATCAACAGGGGTTCCCCAGACTCAGCCACCATCCCGGCAAAACCGGCATTGCGAGGAATCCGCAATTCACCGACGCCAGGGATTTTCGTCCAAAGTTCGCCTTTTTCCTCATCAATGAGCCAGAGAGTTGAGCGATCGGCGTTCATGAGTCCTTTCGCTTCACTCATGACTCGATTCAGAGTATCTTCGAGATCCAGACTACTCTTGCTGAGGGAGTTAACCGCACTCATTAACGCCGAGGCTGCTCGTTGTTTTTGGGTGGCGGCGTAGAAGGATTTAGAAGACTCTAGAATTAAGCGAATCGACGGCGCAAATTCCCGAAAAACCTGTTCATCTTCGGCACTAAAGCCAACGCGGTCAATTTTTTCGTCTAAGGGAGTTTCCGGGTTATCGAGTTCCGGCTGAAGTTTGTTGATGAGCTGCACCACGGCTACCAACTCCTGAGTGTCTTCGTTCAGGAGTGGCATCGTCAACATGGTGTAGGTTCGATAGTTATTCTTTTTATCGAACTTTTTCGCCGTTTCCGATCGCGGATCCTCGTAGAAGTCGTAGGGAATGTTAACGACTTTCTTCCCTGTGGCGGCTTCTCCGGCAATTCCGGCCGTCGCCGGAAAGCGAATTTCTAAGGCATTGCCGTTTTCATCTTTGGCGACGAGGGTAAACAGTTCGTTCTTGTCCTCATCGAGCAGGAAAATGGTGGTGCGATCGGCATGGAGGAGTTCCCCCGTCTTCAAGGCGATCGATCGCAACATCTCATCGAGGATGGCATCAAATCCCTGACTGTCGAGTAAACTATCGAGCATTCCCAGGGTTTGATTCACCACCCGCAGTTTATCCTCAACGCCGCGCACCACATCGGTGAATTTATCCCGATTCAGCGGCGCAAGAAAGGCTCCAAAACTGCCCTTCGTTGTCGTTAAGGCGCTGCTACCACTATTGGGAGAAGCCTGATGGTTGGAGGGTTCATGACGGTCATTACTACCGTGAGGCGTAACATCGATCGTCGCGTCGGTATGAGAGACGGAAGTGTTAGGAGATGCTGATGTCATAACTCTTTGGGTGACGCTTGGGGTGACGTTGGTACTCGACTCGCTGAGACATCTATCCCCACAGATGCAGGGTACAGATGTCCATTAAGACAAGGCAACGGAGGCGATCAGGGAGTTGGTTCCAATGAGAACGGCTGAGAACGACACTGAGGATGGCGAGTCCTAGCTCATCACCAGTGTACCCTTCTCTCGCTCTAGGGAAAGCTAAGCTAGGGCGAATTGGCTTCGCCAAGCTCGATGTTGTAGCTTCATGTGCTAGTTATTATCGGCTAGGTTTGGCCCGTCGTGGTACTCGGGGCAACATTTTGGCGATTTTGGGCCAAGGTTTGGCAAAAGTTTAACTCATAGTTGAGGATTGGGGGGGCAAACCGGTTACCTATGCAGCTCACCCCACCGGCTTTGGGGGAGGGGTCTCGGTCAGTGCTAACCTGGAACGGTCTTAGTCCACAGGTCACACAAACCGGTCCAGCGTCTTCGGCGATCGCCGAGAACGTCGCTTCGGACGTTATAAAAACCCCGATATCATATGACATCGGGGTTTTGGGTTTATGGGGCTAACGCTTAACGCTCAACACTCAACGGCTTAAGCGTGAAACCACTCAGGAACCGCCTCCTCCTTGGTGTTGGTATTACGAGAGGGGGTTTCTCGCTCAAACTTCATGTGAACCGAGCGAGTTTGTTCGCCGTCAACCGCAACCGCCTTAATCGGATAATCAATCAGACCATCTTGGAACGACATTTGGAAACGGAAGGTTCCATCGGAGTTGAGTTTGATGGGACGACCACCAATCGTAACCGTCGCATCGGGTTCCGTCGCACCATAGACAATCAGTTCTGCATCCGCTACCAGCCAGAATTGACGGGGACGCATCGGTGGCATCGAGGCCCCCATGCCCACACCGGACATTCCCACGCCGGACATGGTTAAGCCAGACATGGTGGGAACCGCCCACATCCCTACCCCGGAGGGGAAGACGTAGGAACTAACGGCTTGTTCGGGGACTTGGTGCATCGAGCCAAACAGAGAACCGGCCACCCGTTGTGCTTCGGCGGATTTGGCCATACCGAAGATTTCTTCGTAGAGGGGGTTGCCAGCGGCGTTGCCAGCAGCCGCTTCGCTCGTGGCGGGTTTCTTGCTTGGGGGAACCAGATTGGCCACGGTTTTGCCCTCTAGGGGTTCATCCCAGTTCACGGTGACGAAGACATCTTCAATCCAGTCGGAGGGATAAACTGGGGGGGTGTGAACCGTCAGAGAGCGGGCCAGAACTAGCCAGCGTCCATCTCCACAGCGATAGCCGATTTCGACACAATAGTCGCGATCGCTCACCGGAATCGGTAAATACCATTCCCGAGCCAATTCGTCACAGGGATATTCTTGAATGCTGTGAGGAGGTTGGTGGTTGAGATCGATATCTGTGGCATCGTACACCCGCAATGCCAGTTGTTGTCCGCCTTGACGACGCAACTCTTCTTTATGTTCGTTGGTGACATCCCAATAGCAGTAGGCCCATTGAGGATCTCGGGGCATTAAGACAATTCGACTTTCCCCGTAGCCTTCGGGCAAATCGGCTAAGCCTTCATCAACGGATGCGAGTTCGCCGCCGGTGCGATCGTCTTGGCCGAGTTCAAATTTTGCTGCTTCCACTTCTTCCTGTGCCTCCAATTGACGTGATGGACTACTCGGACTCGTTGCTGTGGGACTCGTTGCTGTGGGATTCGCGGTGGTGGAATTAATTTTTTCGGGTAAGACCGCTTGAATGGCGGAAAGTAATTGAGACTTCCGCATTCGGCTATATCGAGAAATGCCGCACTCGCTCGCAACTCGCCGGAGTTGTCGCAAGGTCATTTCTTCGAGGGGTGGACGTTCTTGTGACATAGTGATTGCTGGTCTTTCTCAACATGGCTGTCAAGGAAACCTGACAGATTGAACGGAAGTTCACAAAGATCCCGGATGTTTAGATTAACTTCGGGATCGGGTTAACGCGCCCAACTGATGTCTATCTTGCAGAAGATGTCCCCATTCGACAAGGGGCTAGATTGACTGATTCAGCAAGGTTTCACGAGATTATAGGTGTTTAGGGGATCGTCATGTCACGAAACCTTGACATAAGGGGTTGGCAGATTCTCGATCGATCCCCGGCGTTTGTCAGGAAACGTTGACAAATATAAATAGACAGTTTAAAGTTTGCAATCAAAACTTACGTAATAACCAAATAAAGTGTTTTCGTCTTTAAACTATGTCTTATTTTATATGTCTTCATGAAAAAAGCCGCACCAAAAAAAGAGGAGGATTTTCTCTTCCTCCTCATCTTCTCCTGGTTCTCCTCTCGTTCTCCTCTCTCCTCGTTCCTAGGCTCTGCCTAGGAATGCCAACTCGGAGGCTCTGCCTCCCGTACCAGGTGGTAGAGCCGCCTAGCCATGAAGCTGTCAGCAGAACCAGAGGCAGCAAACATCAGATGACGGCGCGGATAGTGAATTGATAATCGCCGCCCGGTTCGAGTTGATAATCTCGCTGTTCGAGAAAGCGGCCGAGAGGTTCTTGGATTAAGGCCCGCCCCAGGGAGGGTTCAATATCCAGGCGAGATTGACTAAATAGCCAACAAAATTCCCAGGTAAACGAACCCGCCGTGACTTCTCCCTGTAAGGTTCCTCCCTCCCAGGAACAGTCAGTGACACGCAAATAGGCAGTGGTTTGGGGCAAATCAGCAGAAGAACTCAACCTGTCGTCTTGATGTCGTCTCAATGGGTTAGCTAGCGGGGTTAGACGGTGACGGTGTAGCCAGATTCCGGCTGTTGTAAAGACTCATAGATTTTTCAACCCCTTCCTTGAGGCTGAGTTCGATCGCCTCACGCACCAAGGCCATCACCTCACCCATAACCGGCTTCTCTTGAGGGGAAAACTTACCGAGAACATGGGAAATCGAGGGATTCCCTCCCCCTTGCGGTTTACCAATTCCCACCCGTAGCCGAGGAAACTCTTGGCTTCCTAAATGGGAGATAATCGATTTCATACCATTATGGCCCCCAGCTGACCCCGCCAGACGTAAGCGAATGCGTCCCACGGGTAAGTCCATATCATCGTAAATTACCAGAACCGAGGCGGGGGAGAGTTTATACCAATTCAGTACCGCCTGTACCGATTCCCCAGAGCGATTCATATAGGTGCTGGGTTTGAGCAGACGCACCGGGCGGCCCGCCATGGCTATCCCATCCCCATACTCTCCCTTAAACTTACGCTGCGCCGCTAAGGGAATTTGCCACGATCGCGCCAAAGCATCAACGGCCGCAAAGCCGATATTATGACGGGTGCGATCGTACTTCGGCTCAGGATTACCCAGTCCGACGATCAGATGGGGAACTACAATTGGTGTCGAGGAAGCACTCACAGCTATTCAGGAAAGGTATTCAGAAACGGGGCGTTAACGCAAGAAGAAGCAATACAAAAGGCGTTCTGGAGATTAGGCCGCCGAATCCTGGCCAGAATTGGCTGAATTCGCGGTACTGGCGTTCGATGCAGCCGGCTCAGATGAGGCCGCCGAACTGTCAGACTCACTCATCTCACGGTTCTGTTGAGCCTTGAGTTGTTGGCTTTCGCGTTTGAGTTCACTCTCAAATTCCTTGGACGCATCCTGGAAGCTACGGATGGCTTTGCCCAGGCTACTGCCAATTTCGGGTAACTTTTTCGGGCCAAAGATTAGCAGAGCAATCACTAAAATAACAATTGCTTCAGGTAAACCAATACCAAAGATATTCATTCTTGCAACTCCTGGGATGTTCACGTTAAGGGTAGCGCATGGAGGCTCGGCCGGGCGCGATCGCGCTCCACCGTAGCTCATTGTACCGACAAAAAATCCCGGTTAGACCGGGATTCTCTCAAACACGGCGATCGCGCCGGAGGCTCTAGCGGGTCAGATTCGCCCAATCCACATCCACGCCTTCGATTAACAAGGACGAGTTATAGATTTGCAGAATAATCAGCAAGAAGACGAAAAATAGCAACATGAACACTCCCATCAAAGGGGTGGTTCCCCAGCCAGGAACGACTTTCCCGTATTCAGAGTTCAGGGGTTTGAGGATATCGCCGAGACGTGTTTGTTGTGCCATGTGTTTAACCTAAAGTTGTACGCTCTGTGAAAAATCTTAAGTTTTCGTAATATTATAGAGGAACCCATCTCATTTTTGAATCTTATTTATGGAACCTGCAACAGTTCTTAGTATTTCCACCGCTGCGGTCCTGATTGCCATCACCGCCTACGGCATCTATGTTTCTTTCGGCCCCCCCTCCGAAGAACTCGCCGATCCCTTTGAAGATCACGAAGACTAACTCAGCCGACGGTGGGCCGGATGTCCTGCACCTGCCCTCCTCGGGGGCTACGGTTTATTCTCAGTTTTGTTAGACTATAAACAAATGTAAACAAAAGTTGACAAAACCAGCCCAGCCATGAACGAAATCGAAATTCGCGGTCATCTCCAGAGTGACGATCCTCAACGTCGGATGCGGGGATTAACGGCCCTGCGGGACTATGAACCCGAGGTGGCTGTCCCCTTACTGACAAACCTCGTTGGCGATCCCGAGGTCCTCGTGCGCTCCTTTGTGGCCATGGGATTGGGGCGTAAGCGCAGCCAATCCGGGTTTGAGGCCTTAGTGACAATGTTAGGGGATGGAGATGCCAATATCCGGGCCGAGGCCGCCAGTTCCCTAGCCCTCTACGGCGAAGCATCCGTGCCCTACCTACGTCGTCTCTTTCGAGAGGATGTGGGCTGGCTTTCCCGTCATGGCATTATTGCCTCGCTGATGGAGATGTCCTATCCTGACGTGCTGTTAGAGTTGTGCAAACAGGGGCTGAGCGATCGCAACCTCTTGGTCCGAGAAACCGCCCTCGACGGCTTAGGAAGCCTGGCCAACACGATTGAGAGCGATCGCGCCCTAGAGTTACTCCTCCCCCAAGTCGACAGCCCTCAATGGCAACTGCGATCGCGAGTCGCTCACGCCCTACGCCACTTCAGCGATGAGCGGGCCGAAGCCGCATTAGAGCAACTTCGCCACGATCGAGACCATCGCGTCGTTGCTACACTATTAGATGCCGCTTTCTGAACGTCTCTTGTCGTTTTTCGCCAAACCGTGTTGGATTCATTTTCTCGCGCTGTCCTCGACGCCGAAGCCCAAACCACCTACGTCGAGGGCGATCGCCTTGCCCGTCTACGTCAATTTGCCGCCAGTCACAGCCAACGGATTAGCGCCGTTGAGGTGATGCGCCAACAAGCCAACGACATTGTCGCCCAAGCCATCGCCGCCATGGTGGCCGAAAACCCCGAGTTGATTCAACGGGGGGGCAACTGCTACCCCAGTCGCCGCATGGCCACCTGTATTCGCGACGGTGAATTTATCCTGCGCTATGTCAGCTATGCCCTGCTGGCCGGAGATGCCGCCATTCTCCAAGACCGTTGCCTAGAGGGGTTGAAGCAAACCTATCAAACCTTAGGGGTTCCCCTCTCGTCCGCCGTTCGTGCCATTGTGGAGATGAAGACCGCAACCCTGACTCAACTCGACCCCGTACTCCGGGAGGTTCCCGTCGATGTCAAACTGGCGTTAGTACAAGAAATCTCCGAGTACTTTGAGATTGCCATTGCCGCCCTTCGTTAACGAGTTAACCCCAAGCCAACACCCCAAGCCAACACCCCAAGCCAACACCCCAAGCCAACACCTCATGAAATCTGCCCTAACGCCCATCCTGGCCCTGGCTGAAGTGGCTGGACGCTTCCTCGATGAGACCGATTTAGCCGCCGCGAAGGTTCCCCTCGAACGAGCCGAGGCCCGTTTAGAAGCAGCGGAGAAATTGGCCATCTACCACGAGGATCTCGTCCGCGATGTCATCGAAACCCTACTGCCGCGTTCCGCCGCCGGAACCGCAGACATTGATCGGGCCATTGACCGGGATTTATGTTTAATTCAATACTGCTTAGTCGTGGGCAATACCAGTCCCTTTGACGAATGGGGACGATCGCCCAACCGAACCGCCGCCGTCGCTGGCGTCAAAGCCGATATCTTTAAATATATTCGCGATCGCGGTAGCGCCGGACTGAAACTCTCCCCCAGCGCCGCCACAGAACTTAAGTTTTATCTCAACTATGCCATTAACGCGCTGAAATAACTGTGTTGAACCTGTCTACCTTAAAACGGTCTGTCCTGATCACTGTGATGGCCCTGACGGCCTGTGCCAATGGTTCCGACAGCCAATCCCTACAAGATTCCTTTGCAGCAGACCCTCAACTTCAGTCATCGCCGAGTCCTCAGCCAACGGAAACGGCCACCATTCCCGATGCACCGGACCTAGAACGCCTACCGCCGGAACTGCCCCAATATCAACCGGCCACCTGGCTAGAGACCACTGAACTCGACGGCGATCGCCTCCGCAGTCGTTGGCAAAGTGAGGACCCCGTCGAAGTGATTGCTGAGTTTTATCGCGATCGCCTGCAAGTAGACAACTGGCAACTCAATGGCGATGAAACCGAGGGAGAGACCATTCAACTGACCGCAACCGGTCGCATCAATGGTCAAGACTGGCCCCTGAGTGTCATCATTCGCCCCCAAAATAACGAGAATACTGGCGAGGAAACAACCGCTGAAGCAGACGGGACAGCCGCCAACAGCAGCGAAATTGAACTGACCTATCCCAGTTCCCCCTCAACCCTGAGTCAAACCGACTCCGAGGACAACCAGACCCCCCAAGCCTCGCCAACTCCAGACAACCCGGACGAGAATCGAGAACCTCAGACCACGCCATCTCCCCAGGCCCAACAGCCGGCTCAACAGCCGGCTCAACAGCCTTCACAGACCACCACTGAGTTTAGTGATTTAGACAACGTTTCCGACCCCTTGATTCCCTATGTCCAGGATGTGGCCCAATTGGGGATCTTATCTCCCGTCCAGGGCGATCGCTTTGCCCCCGAGGAGACGGTGACACGGCGCGATTATGCCCGTTGGCTGATGCAGGCCAACAACCGGTTCTATGCCGACCAATCGGTCCAACAACTGCGTCAACCTCGTGACAGCAGCGAGCCAGCATTTCAAGATATGCCCCAAAGCCATCCTGACTTCGCCGTGGTTCAGGGATTAGCCGAAGCTGGGATTATCCCCAGTCCCCTCAGTGAGAGTCCAACCAGTGAGACTCAGAGCGGTGGCGGTGAAACAACGGCCCTGTTTCGCCCCGACGAGCCACTGCTACGAGAAGACCTGCTGCGTTGGAAAGTCCCCCTCGATGTACGTCGCGGCCTACCCGATGCCACCGTTGAGGCGATTCAGGAAACCTGGGGCTTTCAGGATGCCACTCGCATTAGTACCGAGGCCTTGGATGCCGTCTTAGCGGATTTTGAGAATGGAGAAAACTCGAATATCCGCCGAGTCTTCGGCTACACCACCCTATTGCAACCCAAAAAACCCGTGACTCGGGCCGAAGCCGCATCGAGTCTCTGGTCATTTGGCTATCAAGACGAAGTGCGATCGGCCTCAGACCTACAGGAGAATCAAAACTAGACGAATACCAACGAGAGAGAGCATTCCCAGTTCCCTTCCCCTCTTGGGAGGGGCCAAGGGTGGGTTATCCGGTGTTCCCTAGCCACACAACAAACCCCGTCCTTGACATCAAATCAAAAGACGGGGTTTCTACTAACTGACAGCTTGACAGCTAACAGTCGTTAGACTACCAGGTCACGGGGAAGGCAGAGGTGCCTTCTCCAGGACAATCGACCAGAGTTGATTCTAAAGGACCGCCGGGCTCCGTGCGAGCTTCAGCGGGCATATAACCGATGTTACCCACGGAATCTTCGAGTTCAAACCACATCCCGCCATCATCTCCGACAAAAGCGTCGCGAATCATGTTGACTTGCTCGTTCGGCAGCATGTTGGCAATTTCGCTCGAGTCCGTATCGGGTTCTGTGTAGAGAACGTTTGCACCCCGAACTCGACGACAGGTGTCTCCAGAACGCTCGCCAATACGTTGAGCCAGTTCCGATGAACCAGAAGACTCACCCAAGGGAGCAGCATTGGTGGGGGCCTTCAGACCCGCAGCGGTGAGAGAGACAATTCCCAGCAGTGCAGCGGAGGCACTGAGACGATTCAATTTCATTCTGTTCAACTCCTCAAGGTGTACCAGTGACTTACAGGGGAATTATAGACTAACTTTTTCCGGTTCTGCCGTCTGTCAAAAAAGTTAAAGTTTCCGGTGTCTGAGTACAATGACGCTGAAACCGATTTTTGGGCTCTAAACAAGGGCAATAAGGATTTTTTAGCTTAATAACCGGCAAATTCATCAATTTTATCGGTTATTTTAACTAATTTTCCCTATTTACCTTAATCCGCGAGAAGGCTCACGTTGTAATCTTTGATTCAACGTTGAGATGAATCGCGGCAACAACTGTAGTATAATGTGGCACAATCACGTCAA
>LJZT01000079.1 GCA_001314905.1 Phormidium sp. OSCR | reverse complement strand
TTCCCTGTTCCCTGTTCCCTATATCTTTATGCCAATTCAACCGCCCGCTCCCCCACCGATTTCTCCCCGCCAGATGAACTTACTGCGCATTGTTGCGGCGATGGCCTGGGCCGATGGAGAATTAGCCCAAGAAGAACTGAACGTGATGCTCAACCGCTTCGGTGAGCTATTTGCCAAAAGCCCGGAAGACCAGGAGACGTTACGGCAAGATTTGCAAGCCTATTGTATTCAAAATATCCCCCTAGAAGACTTGGTTCCCAAACTGCAAAGCGACGAAGAACGAGAGTTAGTGTTGCGATTAGGTTATGAAGTGATCGCCTCGAGTTCCCGGACTCCCGATGAACCTAAAATCAATGAAGAGGAAGCAAGTGCCTATCAGAAACTTCGTGATATGCTAGGTTTACCTGAGGCTAAAGTTAAAGAGATTGAGGCTCAGGAATTTTCAGAATCAGCTTCAGATCCGTCTCTGGTTGAAAGCTTAGGAGAATCGCTCCAGGACTTTTTTAAGAAATAAACAATCCTGAGCCATCTTTCAACCTAATTAGAAACTAAATTAGGTTTTATTTTGCTTGGGTATAGTTTAGAAATGCTTTCTAAATACTTGAATTAAACAATGGTTGAGTCTGTTAAATCAATTGATGTAAATGACCTAGCGCAACGATTAGCGTCGGAGACAAAACCCCTCCAGTTAATTGATGTTCGGGAACCGGAAGAGGTTGCGATCGCGGCAATTGAGGGGTTCGAGCATCTGCCCCTGAGTCAATCTCAAGAGTGGATTCCTAAGATTATGGAGCGTTTTGATCCTGAGGTGGAAACCCTCGTTTTATGCCACCATGGGATTCGCTCGGCGTACACCTGTCAATGGCTTGAGTCTCAGGGATTTAAACGGGTGTTTAATATCGCTGGGGGGATTGACTCCTATTCTACTGCTATTGATCGGTCGGTTCCTCGTTATTAGAACAGGGAATAGGGAACAGGGAACAGAAACAACGTAGGGGCGTACCGCAAGTGGCGCGCCCTCTTTTTCCGGTAAAGACTGTCCAAGTTGAGAGGGGAATGAGGTGCTTGAGTCCTCCTGTCTTCCCCTCTCAACTGACAACGCTTAGAGTTCGCTAACAGCTAAGCCGAGGATATCATCAGGGGTGAAGTTAACAACCCCATTAAAGATCGCAACAGCTTGATCGTCGATCGTCAATTGAGTATTCTCGCCAGCCGGACTAAAACTTAAATCCTCAAAAGTAAGTTCTGTGGCGAAACCGACGAGTTGCACCTTGTCCTCACCGGCGACAAAGTCAACGATGATATCGAAACTATCAGCCAAACGCAGTTGAAAAACATCAGCTCCCGGGCCGCCGATGAGAACATCATTGCCGAGATCCCCGGAGAGGGTGTCATTCCCTTCACCGCCAATCAAGACATCATCATCCTGGCCGCCGTGGATTAAGTCATCTCCGTCACCGCCATAGAGCGTGTCATTGCCGATGTTGCCAAACAGGTAATTATTACCACTTTCGCCAAACACGAGATCATCGTCTTTGCCAGCGGCGATCGTATCATCCCCCTCACCCCCATAGAGGGTGTCATTGCCCGTGTTGCCGAAAAGGATATTATTGCCGGAACCGCCGTAAATCAGATCATCACCGGCCAAGCCGACGAGGGTATCATCCCCAGCCTCACCATGGATTGTGTCATCCCCGTCACCGCCGATGATCAGGTCATCCCCATCACCGCCATGGATCAAATCATCCCCAGCCTCACCGAGGATATAGTCATCCCCATCACCGCCATAAATGACATCGTTACCCGGGCCGCCACGAATGAAGTTATTGCCGGCCTTCCCAAATAGGGTGTCATCCCCTTCGCCACCATTGATCAGGTCATCTCCATCACCGCCATAGATGATATCATCGCCCCAATCGCCGTAGAGGATGTTGTCCCCAGAGCCACCGTCAATCACATCATTATCCCGACCGCCGTGGATGACATCATCGCCATCACCACCATAGATGGTATCGTCTCCAGTATTGCCGTAGATGATATTGTCACCTTCGCCCGCCTCAATGAGGTCATCGCCGCTGCGGCCAGCAATCCAGTCGTTGAGATTTGTGCCGATGAGGGTGTCATTTTCCTCCGTTCCTTCGATGATATTTTCAATCACCGTCGTCAGATTTAAGCCGGACTGATTGAAGGCCATCAGGCTCTCAAATTGGTCGATGCCAATCCTGCCGCCGGCCACGGATTTCAAGAGTTGGGCTTGCAGGGATTGGACCATAACCTGGAGTTCTACGAGGTCATCGCGAACCGTGGCAAAGTTGCCTGAGTCGATCGCCGTGTTGGCGATCGCCGTGAAGTTGGCATTACTACTGGCGATGATTTGTGCCATCTGTAGGGCCGCTGGGGGTCGGGCGACGGCTTGTAACAGGGCTACAATCACATCAGGATTGCTAAAGTCAGCCAGTTCCACACCCGTCTCAATTGCTGTCACCATCGCCTCAAAGATTTGCGTCTGTGCATCCTCAACCCCTGTGCCGATGGCAATATCCGCCAACTGCGCGACGGTGGCATGGATCTGAATTTGGCGTGTGAGAACCTCGACCCCGAAGCGATTATCTAAGTTGGCAAAGGGGTCAAAGGTTCCCAAATCGATGTTGGGCAAATCCAGGAGTGTCAGGACGCGATCGCTGGCTGCATCAAGCGGGGGTACAGGCTGACTGGTACGCAGCAGCACTGACCAGGGGTCAACGGCAATGTTAAAGTAGCTGCCATCGATTTGGTCGAGGGCGATGTGGCTGGTAATTGCCTCACGGATGTCCTCGATTGGGGTGTTGCGGGCCTCGATAATGGCCTGGTTGCGGGTTTGAATCTCAGCAATCGTTGCTGACAAATCTACACTTGAGCGACCCCCGGCTGCACGGGTGAGAATGCTCGTGATTTGTTGCTCATCTGTCAGGTTAATCGCCGTACCATTGCGGACTCGGTCCGAGACTTCAGCGATGATGGCATTGGCGATGTCATTGCGATCGCCCTCGGGTTGCAGGGTGTTCGCCCCCAGGATGATCAGGTTTTGCAGTTGACCTTGGGCGATGAGAACCGTTGCGCCGTTGCTGTCGCCGTTTTCAATGGCCGTAAAGGCATTGTCTGTCTGTAAATCAAACCCCCCAGGTAGGCCAAAGGCCGTTCCTAAACGAGCGGCGGTGGCGGGCAAGTCCGGTTGTGCTAACCGCAGTGCTAGGGAGGTGAGGGGCGAGGCGATCGTCCATTCGGGTGCAGTAAAGAATGGGAAGCGTTGTTTCTGGAAAGTATCAATGTCTGTGCCATCTTGGACAACGATTTGACCTTCGGTTAGGTCAATTTTACCGTCACCGTTGCGGTCAAATAAGTCCAAGGGAATTTCGAGATCATAGTCCCCTGCCCCAAAGCTAATGGTCGCGGGTTCGAGATCATCCCAAATCCCGTTGAAGTTGGCGTCAAAGAAAACATCTGCTCCTTGAATAGGACCATCAAGGGCAGTGCCAAAACTGACCCCATTTTTGCCAACAGATAGACTGAATAAATCTCGGCTTGGAAAATCAATTTCATAGAGGTCTTTTTCATAGGTTTTTGTGTCCCAGGGAGGTAGTATATTGGGATAATCAATCGAAAATTTTAGGGTTGCAGATCCAGCAGCAGCTACGTTACCGTGGGCGCTAATCAGATTATTGAGTGACTTAATCTGGGGTAAAACTTCCGAGTGAAAACGGACTTTACCATCGCCATTGGGGTCAAGGAGATCGACTTTTACTTCTCCGTTGAGTAATCCTTTTCCAGAAACAGACAGAAGTTTTCCAGCCTCTAAATCAACTCCGATACCAAAGCGTCCATACAGTTCCTTGACATCCTCTCCAGTTCCATCGGGATTGGCGCGATCGCTGACAAAAAAGCTGTCTAAAATCAAGTCCGATTGTTCCGGGTCAAACCCCGTATTAGCCCAGCGAAAGAGTCCGAATGTATCGAAACCAAATCCCATCCCAGCTCGCACGTCAAAACTCCCTTTGACATGCGCGTCAAACTTACCCACACCCACAGTATCCATTAACGTTTTAACCCAATTGGGAAGTGAATTCGTAAAGGATTGAAAAATGGACGTCTTGGCATCAATACTTCCTCGGGCAGCAATATTCGGCGTTTCTAAGGTTGCCAGGGTGACATCTTCTTTGCCGAGAATGAGATATAGACCTTGCATGGGGTCAGTTAAAACCGGGAACCGAATTGATCGGCTACGGTTCAATTGGGAAATATCGAAATCTCCGGCGACCTGGGGTAAATTCATAGACCCTAAGTCCAGAGAGGGAGAGGGAAGCCGGGGTAAATCCAGAGTCGGTAAATTTAGATCAAGTTGGGGTAAATCTGGAGAGGTGATTTGAAAGGAGCCGAAGTTTAAAAATCCCGTCGGTAAATTGGCAATCAAACTGGGAAACCGTAAGAAGTTTTGCAGTTGAACTTTGAAGTCTCCTAAATCTAGATCGATATTAGCAATACCTTCGAGGAAGTTTTGGAAATTTAAGGGATTGACCTTAATTCCTGCGATTGAGTTGATATCAAACAGACCAAAGA
This sequence comes from Phormidium sp. OSCR, assembly GCA_001314905.1. GTDB lineage: Bacteria > Cyanobacteriota > Cyanobacteriia > Cyanobacteriales > Geitlerinemataceae > Sodalinema. The sequence continues at coordinate 16,308 of LJZT01000079.1, read as the reverse complement.
AATCGCCGATTGGTGCTGGGATGACATCAAAGTCGAGCAAATCAGCGAATAGATTTAGGGGTTGCAGGAACGGGCCGATTCCCTCAAAAATGGGTAAGACAAAATCACCAATGCTGCCAACATCAATTCCGAAGTTGTTGAAGGCGAGGTTGGGAATTGTTTGCAGGGGTTGGAGGAGATCCTGGTTGGGGTCATAGGTGAGGTCTCCCCAATCAGCGGCGAGGGCAAAGAGATAGCGGGGTAGGGGTAAATTCTCTAAACCGGGGAGTTGCGTATCGAGGTTGAGACCGAGGTTATGAGTTCCCGTGAAGTCGCCGTTAACCAGTTGGGGATTGTTGGCATTTTTTAGTAACTCGGTCAGCGTTAGGCGATCGCCATCATCGGGTTTAGGAATCGTGAGAATCGTGCCTTCTTCGGGTTCGTAACCACCGCTGCCATCGAGGTCGAAGCGTCCTAAGATTGGCAAAGATGGGAAAGTCCCGTTGGCTTGTTCTTCCACCATTGGCTCATTGTCATCCCAGATCCCATTGTTGTTGGCATCAAGGAAACGAATGCGGTTGACGTCGTCGATATCTGTTAATGAGAGATTGTAGTCAATGGCGATCGCCGTCGGATTACTGTCATCATCGTTGGCTTTTGCCCCCAATAATCCCGCGCCACCTTGAGCGGTAAACTCCCGAGGCGGTTTGACATCAAAGTTGGTATTGAGTTGAGTTTCCTCGGCATCGATAAAGAAGCCAAAGTTTTGATGCCAACCGAGACGGAAGGCTAAATCAGCCTGGAATTGACCGTCAAGGTCACCGTTTAGCTGGAATTTGAGGTCATCAATGCCCAAATTGGGGTTGAGAGGGGTGGTGAATTGGTCCTCGTAGTTGACGTTCACCATAAAGGCGATTTCGTCGAGGTCAATGCTGGGAGTCACGTCGAGTTCTACAGCCAAACCCGCATCCTGGAAACTTTCTGTCAACGCTTTAGTGATGGTTGCACGGGTGGTAATCCCGTCAACGGAACCGAGTTCTCGTAGATCTGCGAGAAGTCGATCTTTGAAGACGAACAAGTCAGGAACTAGGCTATCGACGGACTCAGATAAAATGGGGAATGTTTGCGATCGCAGGTTCTGGGTAAACAGGGTCTCGAAGCGATCCAACACGATGCCTAAACCATCTGCGGTTTCGTTGCCGAGGAGTTGGCGATCGCCCACAATCACCGGGATAGGCGGCGGTGCCGGGATGGTATCCTCTAAACCACCAGTGGGATCATATTTAGGATCGGCACTGGTGACGGTAAAGCCGAGTTCAATGACTTCCGTCTCCTGAAAGTTCGTATCTAGTTTGGCAAAAATGGGAAGGCGAAATAGACTATCCCAAGCTTGAGGAGGAATGACCAAATCGGGGATGGGTTCGAGTTCGCTGCCGGTATCAAAAGCAATTCGCACATCGGCAATGGGTTCGCTACTCAGGAAGATTTCGATAAAGTCGGGATTGTCCGACCCTTCAATCACGTAGGTTCGCGGCCCACTTTCACGAATCGTCAAGCCAACAAAATCATCCTCCGTAATACTCACTGGCACGTCTTGCAGGTCCCAATCGTCATAGTTGGGGTCGTCGCTACTGACGAGGTGTTGGAAGATGGCGCTGCGATCGTCGTCATCGATGTCATCATTCATCAGTTTGACATCAACAGTTTGAGGAACATTCCACTGACTCGGCTCAAACACCAAGGGAGCGATCGCCTCAAGATTGGAAGTCCCGTCAATGACAATCTCCACCGTGACCGGTTCAACGGGTTCGCTCGTCAGGACAATGGTGTAGGCATCATCACTGGACCCCTCGACTACAGCCGTTCCCCCAGCACTCTCGCTGAGAATCATGCCGGCTTCGTCATCTTCAGTCACAAAGACCGTGACCTCATCGAGTAACCAGCCATCGTAGTTCTCATCGGCACTGGTGACCTGGTGAGTCAGGGTTGTAGTGCGATCGCCACGATCAATGAAATCATCAATCACCACCACATCGACCGTTTGTGGCGTACTCCAGTTCGTCGGCGTAAACACCAGAGGAGCGATCGCCTCTAAGCCGGAATCTGCCGCTTGAATCACCGTCACCGTGACCGGTTCTGTCGGCTGGCTATCCAGGGATACGACGTAGTCATCAGTGACCGATCCCTCGGTGACGCGGGTGCTAAATCCCGTTTCCAGCAGACCCATTCCCGGCACGTCATCGTCAATAATCGTGATGGTAGTCCCATCAATCGACATCCCGTCATAATTGCTATCGGCACTACTGACACTGTGGCTGATGACTTGAGTGCGATCGCCGTCAGCAATGTTGTTATCGAGCATCGACAACTGCACCGTTTGCGGCAGGTTCCAGTTACTGGCATCGAAGCTGACGCGAGTGACACTCGGCGTCACATCGCCACTGGTGTTGATGTCAATAGTAACCGGATCGCTAGGCTGGCTCGTCAGTTCCAGGGTGTAGCTATCCCCCGCAACGTTTTCCCGCACCCGAGTCGCATTGCCCCGTTCCCGCACCCGCACTCCGGGAATGTCATCATCAAAAATGGTGACGGTCCCGCTGGCATAGGTAGGGTCAATGTCATACTCAGAATTCGGCTGTAAGGCGATGGTGATGATTTCACCGCCAAGCTCAACGATGTCATCTTGCAGGGGATTGACGATAATATCACCCCCATCAGCCCCCTCAGGAATAAACAGGGAACCGGACAATGGCACATAGTCTAAATCGGAGGTAGCGGTTTGATTGACAATGCTATAGGCGATCGTCACCCCCCCAGCGGGAGCGCTTTGGTCCAAGACGACGCCAAATCGACCAGCAACAACGCTCTCCTCAGTAGAATTATCCGTGGTAATAATTCCGGCCAGGGGGCGATCGTTATCGTCGATGGTTAGAATCGTCGAAATGGTTTCACTGGCACTGGGGTAGTTGGAGTCACCGTGGTCCAGAAAACGATGGCTGATGACCCCACTATGCCGCCCTTCAACCTCGGTGTCATCGATCGCCCGGATGAAAATGGTTTGACTGTCCGTGTTGGTAAAGGTCGTGACCAGACTTGAGGTGAAGCTACTCCCATCGAGGCTGACTTCAGTTTGGTCATCGGCGAGGATTTCGATGGGGATTGCTTCGCTCGGGGGTTGTGTCAGGACTAGAGTGTAGGTGCTGATGTCGCCTTCGGTGACGCGGCTGGGGGTTGAGGCCAGCAGGCGGTAGCCGTCGTTATCCTGGTTAATCAAGTTGAGGGTTTCAGAGCTTAGGCTGTTGTAGGCCGGGTCGTCGCTGCTGATGTTGGCGGTAATGCTATAGGGTTGATCACCATCTTCGATCGCATCGTTGACGCCGCGCACAGTGACCGTTTTGGCTTGTTTCCACTCTTCCGGGGCAAAGGTGACCGATGAGATGAGGAGTTCCCCTTCACTGGGATCGCTGGAGGTGAAGTCTAGGGTGACAGGCTCGAGTGGCTCACTTTCGAGGCGGACCTCAATCTCTGCCGTCGCCCCGGATTCGTTCGTGGTATTGCTCAACGCCGTCAAGCGCACTGCTGCTGTGTCATTGTCCTCGATGAGGATCATCGCCGTTTGGGCGCTGCCATCGGCGGTGTAGTTGCGATCGGGTTCGATCACCTGATCCGGTGCAGCCGGCAGTAAACTCAGTTCTAGGGTGCGATTGGGTTCGTCGATGGCGTTGTCGATGGCTTCGATGCGAATGCGCGCCTGGGTTTCACCGGGGGGAATGGTAATGCGACCGTTAAGACCGATATAGTCACGATTGGCTACGGCATCTCCCCCACTGATGGCATAATCAATGGTCAGTCCTAGATCCAGGGCCGGGCGATCGAGTTCCACAAGCACATAGCCGGGAGTCCCGTTTTCGCTGGCGTTAGCTTCGGGGGTGAGACGAACTTCGTACAGATGATCATTGTCTTCGATGGTGAAGGTCACCGTGTCGTTCACCCCGACGCTGTAGAGTTCACTACCAGGATCGCTTAGACGGATAGTTAGGGTTTCATCGGGGTCGTGGAGGCCATCGTCAATGGGAATCACCTGAACCGTTCGTTCCTGGCTTCCGGCGGGAAAGGTGACGCTGCCGCTGAGGGGTGCATAGTCGTCGCTGCTGGCGGTGGTTTGCTCCGCCACCACGTCATAACTGACGGTCACTCCCCCTTCGAGGGCGATGGAAGATAACTTGATTTTGAACTCGCCGGGGGTTTCGTCGTCTTCTAAGGGATTGTCGAGTTTTTCCAGGCTGGCGACGGGGATAACGTTGTTATCAATAATGGTCAGGGTGACTTCGTTGTCACTGGCCGAAACGCTGTAGAGTTCGTCGGTGGGGGGTTTTAAGCGAAATGTCAGGGTTTCGTCGGGGTCGTAGACCATGTCGTCAATGGGGGTGACAGAGACGGTGGCCTGGGTTTCCCCTTCGGGAATGGTGACCTGTCCGCTGAGGGGAACATAGTCAGCGGCCGTGGCGGTACTGTCAGCAGCGACCAGGTCATAGTCGATGGTTACACCGCCTGCTAGGGCAACTGAAGACAGTTCTACCCGAAATTCTCCGGGGACAGACCCTTCTTCGGTGGCATCCCTGAGGAAGACCATGCGGGCCTCGGGAATTTCATTGTTGTCTTCGATGGTGAAGTTGAGGCTGTCGGTGGGGCCGAGGTCGTAATGCTCGTTGGGGTGAGGCAGAAGTTTAACCTCGAAGGTTTCACCATCGGGTTCGTACTCTAGGTCATCAATAATAGTGACGTCAATGGTGACGCTGTCCTCCCCAGTGGGAATGAAGGCCTGGCCACTGGGGGCGATATAGTCTTGACCGGCTGTGGTGGTTCCATCTACGAGTTCGTAGTATACAAAGGTGCCACTGACTCCCCCCTGGGTTTCGACGGGTAGGGCGGGGTTGTCAAAGTCGATGCGGAATCGGGCCGGGATGGGTCCCTCTTCGCTGGGGGATTGTAGGGCGGTGAGGGTGGCCACGGGCAGCATTTCATCGTCTTCAATGATGAGGGTGGCTTCATTGGCGCTGCTGTCAACACCGTAATTGGTGGTGGTGTTGGGGAGGGTAACGATAATGGTTTCGTCGGGGTCAACGATGTTATCGTCGATCGCGTCAACCATGATGCTGGCTCGGGTGGCACCTTCGGGGATGGAAACGCTGCCGCTGAGGGGTTCGTAGTCGCTGCCGGGGGTGGCGGTTCCGCTGACACTGTAGGCGACACTGAAGTTCCGTGGGGCCGGCTTGTTCAGTTGAATTTCAAATTCTCCTTGCTCGCCGTCTTCTGAGGGATGACTCTTGGCAATGATACTGATGAGGGGTTCAGTATCATTGATGTCGATATTGGTGCTGGCGGTTCCTAGGGTATAAACGTTCCCAGTGTTGACCCTGGCGTTGATGGTTCGACCGGGGTTGTAGATGTTGTCATCGGCGATCGAGACGCTGGCTTGATAGGTGGTGCTACTGTGGGGGAAGACGCTGCTGTAGGTGGTTCCGTCGATGGTATAGCTGAACTGGAGGGGGTAGGGCAGGGGCGCATTGAGCTTGAAATCAACAGTGCCGGTTTCGCCTTCTGTGATGCTTCCACCACTAGCAACGCTCAGTTGCGGACGGGAGACACCGCCGGATGAAATCGCGCTTAAGTCGGTAGGGTCTCCTCCGGTTGCGTAAAGCTTTGTCTCTGGGTTGACCAACGAAACGAGCTGCGCGTTTGTCAGATCGATGGGTACAATACTGTCGGGCGGGAAGATAAGGCTTTCGTTCCCGCTAAAGGTGGTATCGAGGAGATTGGTAGAACCTCCAATGGCATAAATTACACTGTGTCCCATTTCGATATTCTCGGGCTTGAATGAACCTGGCCCGAAATTCCCACTCTGATGTTCTTCTACCCGGCCTCGAAGCTCATCAGAGATTCCTAGACTATTATTTTCAAAGCGCGAATCAGCCAAATGAATGTGTCCCGAACCATAAATGGCAGCTCCTAGGGCATAGGTTTTACCGGAGTCAGGTACGTCAGCCCGAGCACGGTTATTGCTAAAGATCACCTTGGAACCGGCAAGGTTAATGCTGTTGGTATTGACCGCACCATAGTAAGCGGATGGATCCTGTCTAAAACCATTCCTGAGCGTGATGTCATAGAGGGCGAGATTAGCGGGAGGATTATCATTACCACGCATGAGATAAGTCGTACCCCCACCATCGATCGCGTAGCCATTGCCGTAAATGGTCGCGTCACGGGAGATGATCAGAGGACTGGTGAGTGTGATGTTCTGGGTTAAGGAGATGATGTCACCACTCCCGACCTCCCCAAGCCGAATTCTCAGTGCGTTCTCGGTTCCGACTTCATAGACGGCGAAAACACCGGTATAGGCGGCCAGGACTGATTTTGACCAAGGTAGATGCGATCGCCCTGGGCCGACGATGGCATCTAAGCACCAATTCCCACCCGGCTGTATGGCACCCATGGCCGTCCGTGAGGCGGCGACACTGGCTCCCGTTAGCTGTGCAAACCGTTCTGGGAGCGTCAGATCCTCTCGGGCCAGGTTGCATCCATACAACGAAATCGTTGCCTCATCGGTCAGGGACTCGCGCCAGGCGGCCAGATCTGTGGCGCAGAGGTCGGCGGCGGTTATCCAGCGATCGCCCAAACGTAGCGCCCCTGGGCGACCGTGAGACAGGATATGGAGTGAGCGGACGGGGGCCTGTTGTTGCAAGAGTCGGCCAATCGTCGCGATCGGGTTCCCACTCCGAGGCAAGGTGAGGGCGATCGCCGTTGGGTTTAACCCCTGCTGCAAGGCGGTGGGGTCTGAAATCCCTGGATCGAAGATGATGAGATCGATTGCGGTTCCCGCACGCTTCGCGAACGCTTGGGATTGAGTCTTGGCTTGGCGAATCTGGGTACAAACCAGCATGGCAGTTTTCCTCGCGCAACGAGATTTGTTGCTTGGCTAAAGGTTGAGTCAGTAAATTTACGGAATATAAACGGTTGGCTACCGCTAAAAAAATAAGTAACTTTACGGTTTTTAGAGGTTATTTCTACGGCAATAACAGTCAGTAAATAACCGCAATAGTCTATAAGTAGCCAACAAATTAAGATTGCACTCTGATTTCATGTACCCCCATTATCAATGGCTTTTTAGGGGAATGGTGAAAAAAAATATCCGATTTGTGCAAGTTTTTTGTGTACTTTTATTACAAAGTACAGTCTTGGCTTCAAAAAGGGAACAAGTACAACTTAAAAAGAAAAATTTTTTTATATAATAAAAAACCCGACTGGTCATTTAGTAACGCCAAAAAAATCGCCATCAAGAGTTGACAGCGATATAAAAATATAATACTCATTAATAGTTAATCAGTCGGAAATTGAACCGACGAGGATTCTAGGAGCGACGCGATCGCAACTGACGGGGGAGTACACCAAAATGCTGCTGAAACTGCTGTGCGAACCGTCCTAAATGGCTAAAACCATAGTGCCGGGCGATCGCCGCGATGGATGGCTCAGCCCCCTTATCATTATCCCAGCCCTCAAACTGACCTGAAAGCAAGGTCTCGCGCACCCCATGTAACCGCCGTGCTTGAATGTACTTAGCAACGCTAGTTGCCGCGATATCCCGAAAGGCATACTGCAAGGCGCGGGGGGTAACATGAAGATGCTTCGCCAAAATTTCTACTGTCAACGGCTGATCCAAATGAGCCTCAATCCAGGCACAAGCATCAGAAAAATAGCGATAGCGCCGCGATGGTTTGTCAAACAAGAAAGCTTCACGACTCGCTTCACTCAAATCAAAGAGCAATTGTAGGGTTTCCGTAAACTCCAGCCATAATACTGATGCCTGAACCTGTGACAATGCTGTGAACTGATGGGGATGAGCAAATGGAGCAAACCAAGCTTGAATAAAGCTACGAAAGTGATCTAGGGTGATGAGATTAAACCCTAGTAGCGCCTCTTGGGGGTCTTGACTTTTTTTCCAGACGGAAGCTGGCAGCAAATCAAGCTGCTCAAGTAGGGCGTTATCCATACAAATATATAAACAACGCCAACCGGGTGGGGTGACTCCGGTGTACTCTACCTGAGTGCGATGGATGGCGATGGTCTGCCGCGCACTGCGCAAGGATTCATGGCCCGTCCAAGAAATAATCGGTGCATTCAGGTCGAGATCAAGGCTGAAATGGGTTTCCCCTTCGGGAATTGTGTAATGCTCAACATTGGCAACGGCGGAATAGACATAGGCCAGTTCCAGTCCCGGTAAGACCACTTCACGATGCTCTAGTAATGGTTCCCCTGGACTTGTCTGGATATTGTTGATCCACTCAGGCAGAACATCGCCATAGGCGCGATCAAAGCAAACGACCTGAGTCCGCGCATATCCTTGCACTGGAGACTGTACGGGAATCTGATGAACCATGTTGCTCACGGCCCCGCGATGGATTGAAGCAGCCTCTGAGGCTTTGCTAAGGCTGATAGATTAGGCGCTGTGGTGGGAGTTCAGCCTCTTTTGTATAAAATTCGCCCACAATTCTAGCGTTAAAAAAACTCTTAACCCCAGTTTCTTAATTATGATTTTAGAATTGACCGGATTCAGGCTATTCAGCCTAGCCTTGCTGTTGCTGTCGTAATTCAGTTAACTGTTGCATGACTTGAGTTTCCAGGAGGGGATCTTCGTCGAGGCGATCGCCAATCTGATTAAACTCGTCAACCGTTAAGTTTTGCGCTTCAATTATTTCAGCCACGCGATCGCAGTAATCAACAATTTCTCGACGCAAAGTTCGTGAAAAGCCGCGAATGGTATCCGGTTGATTGCAACGAACCTCAGCCAAAGCCGCCTGTTCACTGTCAGGGACATTTTCAGCCAGAACCCGATAGGTAGCTTGTCGTTGTCGTTCAATCTCCCAAACTGCTGCGGTATAGTTGTTGAGCGATGTTTCGGGGCTATTTTCCCCCTCGGCGACGGGAGCGTTTTCATTCGAGGCATTTCCCCCACAGCCACCGAGTAGAAGCAGGGAGATGGTTGCAGCGGTAGCTAGTGGTTTGGACAGAACTCGCAGATGTAACATTACTCTCAGCACTCTCATTTCGGGGTAGGTTTAAGCCATAACGTCCCCCTGGACACCTTAGCCAGTATAGCGCCCAATGGATGGCCAACAAACGTTCATGGATTGGGTTTTAAGGTTTGTGACCGAATTTAAAACCATGTGGCAATATGCAATAAACCCAGTATACTTTGAGTAGCGTACATCTATACTCCTAATCCAGCTATGTCCAGTCTGTTGGCCCAAGCTCAAGCCGGCGACGAACGGGCGATCGCAGCCATCCTTAATTCTGTCTTTAAAGACGACGTGATTAAGATGGATGTCTCGAAATCAGGAACCTGTCTGCGGGTTGTTCTTTTAATCGATGAATCTGGCGATCGCCGCTGGATTTTGCCCCGTCTGCACAAAATTGTCCGTAAACTCAACTTAGAATCACTCCAAGTTGTCCGCGTCATCGCCATTCGTCCCGGAGCGTCAGATCCCCTCTGGAAACATCAGTTATCATTAGAACCGTCTCACAAGAGTAACAGCAAATCGGCTATAAACGCCAAAAAAATTTCACCCCAACAATCCGAGGCGGCCCCCAAAACCAACCAACCAGCACTCCCTTCAACCGTTGCTGTCTCTGAGTCCAAATCAAGCTCAGATAAACCCGTTCCCAAACTTTTCAAACCTCGCTACACCTCGTTTTTTAGAGCCTTATTCCTAACTCTAATTGGCTTTCCCCTCACCTTCATTAGTGTAATCGGCGTCAGCTCTTTAATTATTGCTTATCTTCTGACCTGGCTTGATGGCGGGTTGGCGATCGCCCTTATCTTCGTTTTAGTAGGATTCTTTTTAATTAGCTTTTGTAGCCTATTTTTGTCTCTTTTTTACCAGGCATTTTGGTTTTATTGGCGTCAACCCAAACCCCGAAGTCATAGGCTTTTACAGCCCAACCGGTTCAGTGTGGCGGAAGGATATAAGGGAACTCTCATTATGGGAATAACCACTTTTATTTTGTTATCCGTAATTCCCTTGTTGAGCTTTGCTATTTGTTCAGACACGACCAATATAGACATCAATATAAATACAGATATTTATTCCTGTACAGGTGAATTATCAGGACGATTTCTCGCTGCAAAAATAGTAGGTTTCTACCAACTTTTTGAGGGTCCACAGATATCACCCTATTCTTCAAGGGTCTATATCACCGGAGACTATGAATCTCTCATCTATTATTGGATTTTTTGGGGTTTAATTTGGTTTTTTATTGCGACTTATATCTATCACATCGAAGACCTTTGGAAAAATCGGTTCAAACCGCAACTTAAACGTTTAGTTGAACGTCAAAAAAGAGCCAAACCCTTAACAACAGTTGCTGCTTAATACATCCAAAGCCTTACCGGTAATTGTAGTTCTATTAAGCTGCGGTTTGTTAGGAGTTTCAGGTAGCCTATTGTTTGCCCATCGAGATGCGTTGCAAGCCACATTCTTCACCCCAGAATCTACGACTGATTCAGAGATCGAAGTCACATCGACGATGCCCAGTTATCCCTTCCGGGATGCCGTTAACCAGGCTATTAAAGCCTCAGACTTAACCCAGACAGCACAAACCGCTGAAGAATGGCAAGAGGTGGTTGATGCTTGGAACGCGGCTATAACTGGAATGGAGGATGTTCCAGAGAGTCATGAACAGAGTGATTTAGCCCGTCAGAAGGCGTTGGAGTATCGTCAAAATCTCAACTACGCCCAGGAACAATTGGCAGTGCAATGATATAGCAAAAATTGGTCTGAATAGGACAAACCCCTCTTGGGAGGGGTTAAGGGTGGGTTATCCCTATTCCCTATTCCCTTCCCCTCCTGGGAGGGGCCAGGGGTGGGTTATCCCTGTTCCCTGTTCCCCGTTCCCTTCTTTTGCCTTTTCTCGCCTATCCCCGACAAACACCGCATAATTCTATCACTCTCATTTGCAAAGTAGCGATCGCATCCCCGCCACTCTTCAACTGAGTCTCTAAAGCTAATAAAATCGGTAACGTTTGCTGTAATTGTTCCAGAGAAATACGACTCACCTCTTGACGCAGAAAGTAAATGCGTTTCGGGTTGCCCACCTCCGCCGCCTGGGCGATCGCCTTCTCATCTCGTTCCCGCAAGTTGATCATCAGCTTCACCCAAAGCCAGGTACGAAATTGCCCAATCAACGTCGCCGAAATGACAATCGGAACATCATTACGGGCAATTAAATCCGCCACCAACCCTAACGCCGCCGCCGTATCCCCTCGAAGAATGGTTTTCGCCAATTGCAAACTATTTTGAGTCGTCGTCGTCACCAATTCATCGACAGCCTCAACCTCAACTCGGCTAGAACCCACAAACAGTTTCAGCTTTTCGAGTTCAGTAAACAACTGACGGGTATTATTTCCCACCGCCTCGGCTAACCGTTCCGCCGCCGCTGGTGAGATGGAAACATCGAGACTACTAGCCACTTGCTGAACCCGGCGAATTAACAGTTCCGTTTTCCAGGGAGGAATGGGAGAAAATTCCTGAAACTCCGCCAGCTTTTTCAGGAGTTTCGTAGATTTGAGTCGCTGATCGGGTTTCTTGCGACTTGTCAGCAGTAACACCGAACTCTCGGGGAGTTGGGGAAGGGTACGTTCGAGGTTTTTCTGGATCTCTTGGGAACATTGTTGCAAAATCGGACTGTTTACCAGCCATACCAAGCGTTTCCCGCCGCCAAAGGGGGGAGTCATCGCCTGGTTCAACCCCTCAATCGTCGCATCGGGGGTATCGGCGGGGATTTTGTCGAAGTTAAACGAACCCCAAGCCGGATCGAGACTGCGATCGCGTAACGTTTGTACCGCGCGATCGCAGGCAAACTCATCCTCCCCCCAATAGACATAAATCGCCATAGTTCAGCAATCTCTCAACCTAATATCTCCCAACCTATAGATGATCACCGTTGGCATAGTCGCTAGAATAGACCTTGTGCTGCTCCATCGCGACTGTAACCAACGACCTCAAAACACCCTCAAACATGATCGATTTTACCCATATCGCCGAACTCTCTCGTCTCCACTGTCTCGGCATCTGCGCCTTCCTCGTCCCGGCAAACCTTCTAACCACCCTCACCACGTTGGTTCTCGTTGCCACCCGTAAACCCCTGCCAATGAAGCTGTTATCCACCGCTATGGCGATGATAGTTGCCGTAACCATGATTCTCCATGTCTGGACATGGTTCGCAGTCGGTGTGGTACAAGCCCCCACCTTCATCTTGCTGAGTCTCGCCAGTCTCTGTCTGGGCCTCAACCTATTCGCCCTCTGTGTTCCCCATAGCGTTGTCTTGGCCTATCGCTGGTGCCGACGGGCCTGGGGTCGCTATTGGGCTGCATCAGCCTGAAAATCTGGAGGATACTGAGACACATAGGTACGATCGCGGCGGCCGAACCAATCATAGCGATTATCCCGTACCTGGTCATATATCCCATCGCCCAAATTTTTCAGCCCCGGTAAGTTGCGATACGCCGCAACAAACACCTCCCCAGCGGGAAGTCGTCGCCCGATTTCCTCAGCCGCCGCCGTTCCCTGCCAACGTTCCTGAGGGTTATCGGGATTGAGTAAAATCATACCCAACTCACAGCCCTGGGGCGTAATCTCAAATTGGGACAACACCCGTTCATCTTGCATCGGCACATAACGGAAGCGATCGCCGTGATCCAACGATTCCAGAAGTTTCACTAAAGTGACACAAAGATTGCAATTTCCATCAAAAATAATCAGCACGATACATAGCAGATGATAGTGAATAGTTAATTCTATTCCCTCTTGCCTCTTGCCTCTTGCCTTCCCCTCCACCGGAGGGGTGCCCGGAGGGCGGGGTGGGTTCTCCCTCTTGCCTCTTGCCTCTTGCCTCTTGCCTTCTTAACCCATTATGACTCCAACAGTTTTGTGTTTAGGAGAAATCCTCTTTGACTGCCTAGCCGATCAGGTGGGCAAACCCTATGATGAGGTTGAATCTTGGACTCCTTATCCCGGAGGTGCCCCGGCGAACGTCGCTTGTGGCTTGGTGAAATTGGGAACTCCGGCGGGGTTTATCGGTTGTGTCGGGAACGATGAACCGGGAGATAAGTTGATTCAGGTTTTAAAGGATGTGGGAGTTGAGATAACTGGGGTTCAGCGACATCCTGAAGCCCCCACCCGACAAGTGTATGTGGTGCGAACCCAGGAGGGCGATCGCCAATTTGCCGGGTTCGGCGAGGTGGCGAGTGGTGAGTTTGCCGATACCCGCTTGGATGGGGGGCAGATTCCTGAGTCGTTGTTTGAGTCAGCCGAGTTTCTAGTCATGGGAACCTTGGAACTGGCCTATCCTGAGTCTAATCAGGCGATCGCCCGTTGTCGAGAGTTAGCCCGTCAGCATAGCGTTGAGGTTTTAATTGATGTCAACTGGCGGCCTGTGTTTTGGCCCGATGTGGAGTCCGCCAAAGCAACAATCCGCAAGGCGATCGCCGATGCGGATATCCTCAAATTGTCCGAAGAGGAAGCGGAGTTTCTCTTTAATACCGATGTGGTGACGGAGGTTGCGGTGCAACTTCCGGCGGTTAGCAAGTTGATGATTACCCGAGGCGATCGCGGCTGTAGTTACTGTTTCGGCGATGTTGTCGGAGATCTTGAGGCGTTTCCAGTAACCGTGCAAGACACCACAGGGGCAGGAGACGGCTTTATCTCTGGTTTCCTCCATCAACTGCAAAATCAGGGAATCGATGCCCTCTACGAGCCAGGAAACGCCCGCAACGTGATTAAATATGCCAGCGCCGTGGGGGCATTAACCGCCATGAAACCGGGGGCGATCGCCGCCCAGCCCAACGCCGAGGAGGTGCGAGAGTTTCTACGCCAACAGGCTTAACGCGCCTCTCGGGTGGGTTGACAGGGCGTTTGGCCTACTGACGACCATCTTGGTCATCATCGGTGTGAACCGCTTGCAGGGAGCGATCGAAGGCCATCCGTTGATGGGCACTGTTGAGGAAATACCCATTCATCATGGCCGAGACGAGAAGTTTGCTGAGATTCTCCCGCGAGGTGGTGACGGCCACATCGAAGCCTTCAGGGGGCAGCGTTCCTAACATTCCGGCGATCGAACGTTCCATCACCTGGGCTACTTCTGGGTTCGGTTGAGAGAGTTTGGCGATCGCCTCAGGGGAGAGAGATTGCACATAATCCCAGAGGGGGTTATCGGTTTTTTCGCGTCCAGTGTGAGGTAGAGAGTTCATAATTGTTTTATTGTCGCTCCGGCTATCTATTACTAAGATAGGGAATCTCGGCCGACTTGCCCAGTGAGTGCAACCGAAATCGGGGGGAGGGTTTCTTCGACCCATTTTTGGCAAAATTGTCTATTTTGGCGGGAACTTTCAGCTAAACTGTCCTAATAGCGCAACAGTTTCGGGAATGTCATGGCTCGTAAACGTTTAATTATCGAAATGGGTATGGGGATCGATCAACATGGACAAGATCCCACCGTCGCCGCGATGCGGGCCGTTCGTAATGCGATCGCCCACAACGCTTTACCGGGAGTCTGGGAAGTGGCGGGATTAGGTCATCCGAATCAGATGTATGTCGATGTTCAGATCGCAGTTCCCTATCCGGAACAAGTCCGAGAGGCGGAGGTGTTGGCGATTCTCCCCTTTGGCAAAAAAACCCTACATCTCGAAGCTGGAGGAATGGTCACCGTGGGGCGAGCAATTCCCGAATTAGAGGATAAAAATGATGATATGCTCATCGCTGTCGCTGCGGTGACAGTATCAGTGGATTGATCTTGGCGAATATCAACTCGAACTTACCTCAACGGGCATACTTCCAGGCCTTCCAAGCGGTATAACCCAACAGGGATGTGGCGGCCAACGCATAAGCCTGGCCGCTGGGAAGTCCCGCAAAAGCTAGGGCTAACCCTCCCACCCAGAGGGTGAGGGCGTAGATAAACAGAACCGTGAACCGATGAGATAAACCGGCATTGAGTAAGCGATGATGGAGATGTCGCTTGTCAGCCGCAAAGGGAGAAATACCATTGCGGAGGCGATCGAGAATCACCGCCGACATATCAAAAATGGGAACCGCCAGAATAATATAGGGCAGTAAAACGGCAGTAAGGGCCGTACTCTTGACTAAGCCGATCGCCCCAACCCCGGCTAACGTAAAGCCAAGATAGTACGATCCACCATCCCCCATAAAAATCTGGGCCGGGTTGAAGTTATATCGCAGAAAGCCTAACGCCCCTCCCGCTAACGCCGCTGCAATCAGGGCGGCTGCGGGCTGTTCCATAAATAAACTCACCACCAACAGAACCACGGCGGCAATTCCCGAGACACCCGCCGCCAGTCCATCGAGGCCATCAATCCAGTTGATCGCATTGGCCATCCCCACTAGCCAAATAACCGTTACCGGTAAACTCACTAATGCCGGCAACTCCACCAAGCCGACAAAGGGAATCGAGAGAAAATCAATACTGACCCCACATAGGGACCAAGCGACGCTGGCCACTAGGATTTGTAACAGCAGACGAGTCAGGGCCGATAAGTTAAACAAATCGTCAGCAAAACCAATTAGGAAAAAGAGTAAGCCGCCGATGGTGACGCCCCAAATTTCGTATTCTGTCGCGGGATCGAGATAGTTGCCTTGAGTGTCGATGAAGCCGCCGAGTTTCCACACTAGAAGCAGGGCGATGAGGCTGCCCAAGAAGATTGAAACGCCTCCCAAGCGAACCATGGGGCGATCGTGGACTTTGCGATCATTAGGAAGATCGACTCGTCCACTCCGCAAGCCGAGTTCCTTCACCCAGGGCGTGGTGACAAGAACGACGGCAGCGGAAATCACGAACGCAAAAAGATGATACAGATGTTGTGGCATCTGGACTTGAAGCCAAAGGGTGGGGTCAGGAGAGAGCAATGGGGCTTAGTGTACCGCGATCGCGTCAACTTCTGCCACGGAGGATTGCCCCCCAAGCCCGAAAATGTCTGCCAAAGCCGCGTCAGTCAGATGCTACAGCGATTCCCAGACTGAGGTTCAGGGAGGATAAATCGGACACAAGAGTGTCTTAACTGAACCGTCACTTGCTATGGCAATCGAAGATTGCCTGATTGACACTCTGAGTTGGCAGAGAATCCCCTAACTGTTCCCTCCTGCCTCTTGCCTCTTGCCTCCTGCCTCTTGCCTTCCCCTCCTGGGAGGGGCAGGGGTGGGTTATGCCTCTTGCCTCTTGCCTTCCCCTCCTGGGAGGGGCAGGGGTGGGTTATGCCTCTTGCCT
>LJZT01000078.1 GCA_001314905.1 Phormidium sp. OSCR | reverse complement strand
TCGGTGGCGATGCCGATGACGAAACCTAGCATGGCTAGGCGACCGTTCCAGGTTTCTGCGAATTGGGTAAAGCCGAGTTTGGTTTCTTGGTTTTCCATGGTTGGTATTTCCTTGCCTTGGCTGCTTCTTTTCAAAAGTTAACACAACTAGCGAGGAGTTGCAACGTTTTATTAAAAAAAGTTGACAACAAGGTGATTCATTATACAAATCTTGGTTGTCAAGTCAAGATCATAGGGAAAAAACCGTCCTTAGAGAGAGGTTTTGGGGTTCGGTGGGAGGAGTTTAGGCGGCGATCGCCCCAAACTGGACTCCTCGCCGTTGCAGCCACTGACGGTAGGCGATGGAGGCGCGATCGCTGGGGAGATGTCCCTCTTGGGAGAGCGTGAGGGGGAGACGTTTGGGATGTTGGGACTCGACGATAGGAATATCTTGGCGAACGACGCGATCTTGGAAGCCATGCAGTTCGGCTTGAGGAATTTCGGAACCGTAGTTCATGGCGATCCACATCCAACCGATAGCTAGTTCGGGTTCAAGGGGACAGATGGCGAAGAAGATGGTGAGGCGGCGATCGCCCGAGAGTTTTTCGAACCAGGCGCTGAGGGGGGTCGGGGCGTGATAGTTATAGGTGACTGTAGCCCCTTGTGCGGTTCCGTCGGGGTTGGGTTGCCAAATTTGCACATCTTTAATAGATAATCCCTGGTCATCCCAGTGAACCTGGTAGTCGGGGACTTCGGTGTGGATGCGATCGCCGAGTAAGCCATCATGAACAAAGGGGAAGTGGGAGACATCGAGAAAGTTTTCCATTACCCGCAGGGGACTGGCGCGAAAGCGATAGGCCCCACAGAGGAATTTACGATAGTTGAGGTCACTCCATTCGGGGAAACTGGGAATCGTTTTGGGGTCTGCATCGGGATTGAGGGATAGCCAGACTAAGCCATAGCGAAGTTCGGCGGGATAGGCGGAGAGACACAATTGGGATGAGGGAGTCCAGCCGGGTGAAGCGGGAACCTCAACACAGGTTCCTTGGCTATTAAAGACGAGTCCATGATAGGGACAGCGGAGTCCTCTGTCTTCGACGGTTCCCCCAGACAGACGAGCGCCACGATGGGGACAGCGATCGTCCCAGGCCAGGATGCGATCGCCGCACCGCCAAATCACAAACTCCCGTTCGAGGAGTTTAACGGAACGGACTGTACCAGGTTCGATGGCTTCGGCGACGGGGTGCCAATCTCGATGAAGCATGATAATGGAAGCGATAGGTTAGGTCGATGCTGATCATCATAAACGGTTGGGTCGATATGAAGACCTTACCTAAACTCCGGGATTTGGATCGCGAATGGCATCACGAACAGTTGTGCATGAACGAGTCTTGCCACTCATAAACCATAAACAATCCATTTAAGATCATCATTACTCCCGTCTAATGCACTCTAATACTACTGACTACATCTGTCTCAGCAATTCATCGTACTCATCGTGTGTGCCAATCCAATACCAGTAAATATGGTCGCCTTCGAGTAAACCTAAAACACGATAATTGAGACTGACACGAGCAGAATAAATCGGTTGCTTCTGACTGACTCGCTTGAACTGAAGGCTCGGATGATAAGGACTTTCTTGCCAAATGGCGTAAGCTTTATTGGCTTGTTCTTAAACGGATGCAGGCAAATTACCTAGCCGCTTGCGAAATGACTTTGTGACGCTTGATTTCATTTTTGTGTTGGGAAGACCTCATCAAGTGGAACAGTTTCTCCGGCTGCGATCTCCTGCCGCACCATGGCCGCCATCTGATCCCATTGATCGTCTGTCGTGGTAGCAAAACGGGTTTCCCATTTTTGCTCATCCTGCAACTCCGCCAAAAATCGAGCCGCGATCGCATCTTGTTGGTCGGGTGGGAGTTGTTGGATTTGGGCGATCGCCTGTTGAAGTAGTTCTGTCATTTTTTAGTAGCAGTTAACACCGCCAAATCACATCGCTTCTGTATTTTACCCAAGGCGGTGATTTTTGGGGTAGGGTGGCGAGTTCCGTCCCGGTCTCTAAATCCCACAGTTTCAGGGTTTCCTCCCTCGATGCGATCGCCGCACCGCCAAATCACAAACTTCCGTTCGAGGAGTTTCACAGAACGGACTGTACCGGGTTCGATGGCTTCGGCGACGGGATGCCAATCTCGATGAAGCATGATAGTGGGAGCTATAGGTTAGGTCGATGCTGATCATCATAAACGGTTGAGTCGATATGAAGACCTTACATGAACTTCGGGATTTGGCTCGCGAATGGCATCACGAACAGTTGTGCATAAACGAGTCTTGCCACTGATAAACCATCAAAACATGGGTAGCGAGCAAAATTTTCATGGGTAGAAACCCAGTTGCTTCCCTAGTCTTTGCCGCCTCACCTCAATCGGGTTAAGAAATCCCTGCTTTAGCTCGATGTCAGGTTTGGGTTGCCGAAGAGGTTATAATGGGCCGTGCGCTCTCCGGTGTTTTTATGAGTCAGCAACCCACCGACAGTCCCCACAACCCGCATCTGCTTTCGACGCTCCGGACAGAGTCGGTGTGGGAGAAGATTGAGAGGATTGATGAACCCAGGCCGACGAAGGTGGATCTGATTGGTATTGATCCCAACTTTGATGTGGGGGCGGATTTTTCCATGAATGTGGCGATCGGGGAATCGGTTTATGAACGATGACTCCTCATCAAATTCTGAAATCCTCTTTGAAATCGTCACCCCTCTTGGCTTCTGGGTTCGCACAACTGCCGAGTATTGGCAATTTATTGTCACCGTTAAGCATCCAGTCATGAGCAACCGCTTGACTGACGTACAAAATACATTAAGCGACCCAGACGAAGTTCGTCTTAGTAACACTGATGCTCAGGTTTACTTATTCTACCGTAATGATGGTACAAAACGTTGGGTCTGTGCTGTAACGAGACGCTTAAATGGAGAAGGATTTTTGATCACAGTCTATCGAACCAGTGCTATTAAGGAAGGAGAGCAATTATGGCAGAAGTAAAAGTATTCTATGACCGCACCGGCAATACACTTGTTGTCTGGTTTGGGAATCCTCAAGATGAGTTTGAAGCTGAAGAAACCGGCAATGAGGTGATTTTAATGAAGGATCAACAGGGGCAAGTGATTGGGTTTGAAAAGCTTAATTTTTTACCTCCTTCTGATCATCCCATACCCGTTGCCTTTGAAACAGTCGCGCTCTAAGTTTGTAGTCATCGCTTTGGCAATGCTTACCCGATGATGGCTAATTGATGAATGTCGTCAGCCGATAGTAACTCCGCATTGGGTTCAGGAACTTGTTTAGAAACACTCCTCTAGGTCATCCCCTGACCAAGTTCCCGCGTGTCTGAGGAACGAACAACCGAACCGCCAACCCTCGGGAAACCCTCCCTTGGGGTCAAGCCCCGAAACCACCTATCCTGGAGAGAAGACGATTCACCATTAACGTAATCAACTATGACAGCTACCCAAGTCTCGGCCCGGGAACTCTTCCGCAACGCCTACAACAATCGCTATACCTGGGATGCGAACTTCCCCGGCTACACCGCAGATGTCACCTATGAAAAGGGCGATACCGTCGTCACCGGGAAAGCCAAAGTCGGCGCCGATATGAAAGCCGAAGTTCACGATGTCGAGGATGACACGGTTCAAAAAGCCATTCATGGCCAACTCTGGGAAACCGCCATCCACCGCGTGCGTCGCGAGTTTGAGTCGGTTCATGGCGATAACACTTTCAGCTATGGTGAGACGGATGATACTGGCGCTGTGGGGATTAACATTGGTGGAAAAGGTGAGGGCGATCGCTACCAACTGCGAGATAACGAAGTCTGCATGGTTCACCGCCATATTCACGACGTTGTCGTCACCATCCACACCCAAAGCAGCCACGATACTGGCGAAGGCTATCTCTCCCATCGCTACGATTCCGTCTATCACGATCCCAAAACTGGGGAACAGAAAGGCGTGAAAAGTGATTTTGAGGATGAGTACACCAAAGTCGGCGATTACTGGATTCTCAGCAAACGCACCATCCACAGCGCCGATAGTGACACGCCGGAAGTCTTTACGTTTAGCAATATTCAACTGCTAAACGCCTAACCTCCTATTTCCGCTGGCGTTGGATGAGGGTGACATGGCGATGTCGCCCTCATCTTGGTGGAGAGTCTCGTATAATGGTTGCGTCTCTTTAGCCCAGAAATAGGGGATTATTATGGCAGACTCCAACAATCGTGTGGTTCTCAAATTAGATGGCGATTTGGAGTGTCAGGGCTTTAAGGTTTTTTTAGAGATTGGGGTGGGTGGCCAACTTCCCCAGATAGAAATGATGGGCTATCTCCCGGCTAATCCGCAACTGGCGCAACAGTTGCGTCACCATTGGCGCGATCGCTACCGTACCATTGGTGCTCCCTATATCCGCTCCCCCGAGTCATTTCAGACGGATACAGACGCAGGAATGACCTATCGCATTAAACCCAAAAAAAGTTTTGCGAGTCACCGTGAAACGCGCTTCGTCGCCTGTCAACAATCCGCCCAAAAACTGGCGCAAGACTTTTGTCAATGGCTGATGTCACCGGGGTTTTATCGCTTAGATTTATGTTTGCGGGAAGAGTTAGCCAAAGATGAGGAGATTGAACTCTTAATTCGCTGCGATGATGGGGATATCAAAAAACTTCCCTGGCATTTATGGAGTTTTTGCCAACGTTATTCTCGCACCGAAGTGTCTTTTGGCTCCCGGGTAACAAGCCGAGTCAAAACCTCGCAGCCGAAGCCGACACCTCAGGTGAAGATTCTGGCGATTTTAGGTCATGGGGAGGATATTGATACGAGTGGCGATCGCCAATTCTTGAACCAGCTTCCCCAAGCCCAAGTTGAGTTCCTCGTAGAACCCAAACGCCAAGAGATTAACGCCAAACTCTGGCAAGACTCCTGGGATATTATTTTCTTCGCCGGCCATAGCCAAACCCTTGGTGACAGGGGTAAAATTTACATCAATCCCCAAGAAAGCCTAGAAATTGCGGATTTGAGTTATGGGTTTCAAAACGCAGTCAAACAGGGCTTAACTTTGGCTATTTTTAACTCCTGTGATGGCTTAGGATTAGTGCAAAAAATTGAAGATTGGCAAATTCCCGTTGCGATTGTCATGCGGGAATTAGTCCCCGATAAAGTCGCCCAACAATTCCTAACCTCCTTTCTAACTCAATTTTCCCAGGGGGATTCCTTCCGCACCTCAGTCCGACGGGCCAGGGAACAGTTACAGGGGTTGGAAGGAGAGTTTCCTTGTGCCAGTTGGCTACCAATTATTTATCAAAATTGCCTTGATTTACGCCTGGCTTGGCACAGCTTTATTGCTCCAGTTGAAACAAAAGTATTCGCTAAGAGTCCGGAGGTTAAACTATCTGTTAAAAGTAATTTTTCTGAGATTGCACCTCCCATTACTCAGGAAAGTTCTTGGCAAAATTGGTTAAAAAATAATCCAGTAAAACTTGGAGTTTTAATCTTTAGTTTGATTTTAGGACAAGTTTGGGGATTGCCGAGTTTAGCCAACTACTTCAATCAGCAAGGACAAGCCGAAGTCGAAACCCCATCAGACGTTGAACGTCCTTGGGTTCGCGCCAAACGTTGGTTTCAACTGGCGTTATGGTTCGATCGCAATCACTCAGCAGCCCATGTTAACCTCGGGAATATGTACGATGATTTGGGTCACATTGACAAAGCCGAATACCACTATACTCGTTCCTATAATCTTCTCAATGCCGTTGGTTGTAATAACCTCAGTCGCCTGTATATTCGACAAGGGCAACATGAGCGAGCAAGCATAACTTTAATGCAATGTAAAAATCTGCTAAAAAAGAATCAACCCTGGACTGAATATTCAATTGCCAAAAATCAAGGTTGGGCCGCTTTAGAACAGCAGTCTTACCGTTTAGCTCGTCATTATTTAGAAACCGCAATTGATTTAAAACCCAACGAAGGTGCGGCTCACTGTTTAATGGCACAACTTCCTGATTTAGAAGAGTCTCAATTTGCGATTCATGCCGAGACTTGTATCGATAATGTCCGTGATACACTTCCCGAAGAAGTCCAATGGAAGGCAAGGGTTCAAGACCAATTAGAAACAGGAGAATTTAGGCGTTAAACACTATTATTTAATACTATCATCAAACACTATCGTTAAACAGCATTATTAAATATTATGATATTGCACCGATTAATCGTGTTTTTAAGCTGTTTTAGCCTAGCCTGGCTGACTCTCAGCAGTCAACTCTCATCTCACGCTGGCGAACGATCGCGACGGTTTCCCCAACTCAGACTCAGTGACACGAGAGAGTCTCCCGAAGAGGATGAGGAGAATGGACGACGGACACCTCCGTGTGATCCTGGAGGCTGTCCTCGTCCGCTAGTCAACCGGAATATCCCTCATCTGATTACACCCCGACAAACTGTTGTGGCCGGCGATCGCCTCCTGATACGCTGGTATCAACCCCAGGGAATTAACCGCTATACCGTCACCCTCCGTCGTCGTCAAGATGGTGCGGTTTGGCGAGAAACGGTGTCGGGAAATTCGTTGGTTTATGAGGGGGAGTTCTTGGAACCTGAAACCTGGGTTGTGGTGACGGTTGATGCTCATAATGGAGAACAACCGGGGCGTTCCCAGTTTTCCGTCCTCAGTCAAGAGGAACAAAACCAGTTGCAGCAACACCGTTCCCAGGCTATTTCCTCGGATTTAACCCCCCTAGAGGCTCTACTGAGCCAGGTTGATCTCTATGAACAGTGGCAAGCCTTAGCCAATAGTATTGACTTACTCTATCAGGCGATCGCCACCTCACCCGAGGAGCCAGACCTCTACTGTCGTCTGGCTGCACTCTATGACACTCACTATCGAGACTTAGCCCCCCTAAATCTCTCGGCGGACTTACGAGAACAGGCTCAACAACAGGGTCAAACCTGTGACATTCGTTAATGGAGCGGGTTAATTCCAATGGCCAATTAAAATAAACGGCGCCCAAAAATAAGGAGCCGTATAGTTTGACCCCAAATCCCCTCGAATCATCGCGATTTGGGACTGACGTAGCGCCTGAGCTTTATTGATGGGAACCTCCTGAGTTTGAACGTCCTTTAAGTGTTGGTAAAACTGTTCCATCATCGAGGCGGTGGAATAATCATCAACGGCCCACAAACTGCCAATAATGGTACGCACCCCCGCCCGAGCCGCAATTCCCGCCATTCCTAATACGGCGCGATCGCTCTCCTGAGCTGTTTGACAAGCACTGAGAACTAATAAGTCAATATCCGACCGTCGAGTGGGATCATTAACATTAAGAAGATCCGCCAGTTGACTCATTTTGAGAGGACGATCGGCTAAAATAAACGTATCCTCAGCAAAATTGCTAAACTGTCCATGAGTGGCAATATGCACAATGGGATAGTTGAGCGTCTTGATGTCTCGCTCTAGGCGTTCTACCGTAAACTCCTCAGCAAAGAGAGTTCGCGTTTTAATTAAATCGCTAATGTGAGTTAACTCTTGTTCCACAAAGTGGAGATTAATCTGGCTCAACTCCTCCAATTTTAGAGAAGGAAACTCGTCCCTTTCATCGATCTGATCTCGAAGATTGTCAAAGGTTTCTCGCCCAGCGGCGATGACTTCAAGGTCCCGAGGGCGTAAGCCTCGCGGTTCCAGTAATTCTAGGCTAGGAGAAATAGCGATGGGATATTTTTCAATTAAATACTCTTGACCATCATACAGTGCAGCTAGGGGGATTTTGCGAATTTTGCCGTACAACACAAACGCGAGTTGTTTGGGGTTGATTTGGGCTAATTCCTCTTCAATCGGGTCAATTAAGGCGTGATAGAGAGTGGTTAACGAGGCTTGAGCGTTAAAATCACTGTTTATGTTGTTTAGACTTAGTTGAACCGAGTCTAAAAAGGTGTCGATATGTTCAGGGAAGGAAACAGGATACCGTTTGAGTCGCTGATCTGGGGTTTCAAGTAGGACTTCAAACTTGTCAGGAAAGGTGATAATATAGATAACGGCTGTCTCTGAATATTTGCCGATTTGTTGCGATCGCACCTGGGCACAGGCTGCCCCAAAAAAGTCATTAATTTCCGCCACTTGTAGAGCATCCATCACCTCGATGGCTCGGCGTAACTCCCCTTGACTCATCGTCTCTCGCTCAAAGAGTTGTTGAGCGTAATCCCGATAAATTGGCTCAATCTTTTCTCGAAAGGCAAAGCGAAGATTGGGGTCTAAGGTGGTTAAATTAAACCGTAAGGCTTTCAGGCTCTCAAAGGCATTCTGATAAGAGTCAAGGGGGTCAAATCCCTGTTGTTGCCGCAGATGAGCCAGTTGCCAATTCCAGCGATACAGGAGTTCGTGACTCCCAGTGCGCTGCGAGTGGGCGATCGCCCGCTCGGTATCGACTTGAGCTTGATTGAGGTTCCCCAGAGATGCCTCTAAGCGCCCCAACGCGCCCCAAACATAGGCGGCCAGGCGCTCATCTCCTAACCCCTCAGCATCCGCTTGAGCCGCCTCTAAGAGCTGTCTAATCGCCGCTGCTGAGACATCCCAGGCTCGTAACGCTGTTTCCCCTGGGGGGCGATCGCAGCCCAACACCTGACAGGCCAGACCCACGCGGCCATAACCCCGCTGACGACTGAGAGGCTGCTGTTGCAGTTGTGAGGGAAGACGAGCGAGTAACCCTTGCACCGTCTCCCGAGCCTGGGAATCGGGGTTGGGATGGCCCGAAGACTCGAGATCCAAATCCACCAATAACGAGACTTGATTGAGTTGCGATCGCAGCCGTTGTTCGGGGGTTCCCGCCTCCGCCTCGTGATAATACTCCAGACTCTGACGACGAGCCTGAGCAAAATTCTCACCCAATATCCCCAGTTGCTGATAGCGGCGAGCCTTTGCACCATAAAGATTGCCCAAATCCAGAGCCAACTCCCGATTGTTCCATCCCGAACGCTGCTGCGATCGCCGCTGCGCCTCATCGAAGACCGTTTCAGCAGCCGCTAAATTACCCATAGCCGCTAGGGCGTTACCAAACCCCTGTAACAGAGAAATCTCCGACCCTGGACTCTCATCGAAGGCCATGTCCTCCAACCAGCGGCTGAGCCTAGGTTCTGATTGTCCCAGTAACCCCTGACATGAGGAAACTTGAGCCGAGTCAGAGCCTTGTACGAGAACGAGAAGGCGATCGCAGGCCCGCACCAAAAAGCCCAAGTCTTGCAACGCCTGAGCCTGATTGAGAACCCCTCCCACCACTCCCGGCTCATAATCTAATTGGCGATAATAGGTGGTGGCCTGGTGCCAACTCTCATAAGCGGCGGCGGCTTGGCCACGGGCAAATTGTACCTGGCCGCGAGTGGTGAGAATAGCCGCTAACAGTCGTTGTTCAGGAGCCGTTAGGGGCGATCGCTCCCGCTCCGGTGCGACTAAGGCCCAACTGCGCTCAATGGACGCTTCAGCCCCAAACCAATCCCCCTGTTTTTGTTGCGTTAGCGACCGATAATTGTACGCCAGAGCGCGGTTACGCCGAGAAACGTTTTCAGCCTCCAAAATGGGTTGTAAGCTCTCTAAGGCTGCGTCATAGTCTTGTGTTTGATAGTGCGATCGCCAGTGGTCAAAAACTGTTTGGGGCGAGAGTGGGGCGGGGTTTCCCAATCCCAGCTTCCCCAGAAGTAGGACCAGCAGCAAAGCCGTTCCCAGCCATCTCAAACGTCGGAGAACCCGCACGAACCCCCTCTTCAGACGAAAACCGGTCAACGTGAACATCATGGAGAGTGGAGACCTCTTCCCGACGACGAGTTTGCAAGAATCGAATCTCGATGATCTTACCCCTGAGAGGGGCGATCGCCTTCTATCTCCCGTAAACGTGCTTCGAGTTCCTGAAGACGAGCTTCGGCGGAGTCGGCTCGCTGACGTTGCTGTTCGGCTTCCTGACGTTGCTGTTCGGCTTCCTGACGTTGCTGTTCGGCTTCCTGACGGTGTTGTTCAGCTTGTTTGGCTAACTCCGTCGGGGTTAGAAACCGCTGGCCATCGGGACGATAAATGGTGAACTGGTCCGACTGGAGTTCAAAGCGAATCCCAAGCCGGGGACTGGTCCAGTCTTCGGGATGGTCAATCACCTCCAGGATTCCCGCCTCATTGCGTCGCCAGCCATTGAAATCGAGGCGATCTGGGTCAAAGACATAATATTCTTCTACCCCGTAGCGATCGTAAAACTGTTGTTTCTTGGCCATTTCCTTGAGGCGATTTCCGGGAGATAGCACCTCAAACACAACTTGGGGTGCAATGTCGGCTTCTTCCCATTGCTTATAGGACCCGCGATCGCCTTTCGGTCGCCCAATGGCCACCATCACATCGGGAGCCTGACGCAGTTTATTATTGCCTTCCTGGGGATACCAAAGCAAATCCCCGGCTACGAAGACATCGGGGTTATCGTCAAAGAGAATCTCCAAATTCTCCTTAATCGTGACAATCCAACGAAACTGGCGTGTATTATCCGACATGGGATTTCCGTCGCAATCGGGGTAAATGACTGTTTTCGGCTGAGGTGTGGTTACCATGATTTCAACTCTCAATCGGTGATGTCTGAGCAACAAACCTGTCCGGTTCTCACTGGTTGGCTCGGAAAGTCAACTCTCCAACAATTGCAACTTATAGAGACTGGCGTAGAGTCCATTTTGCTGCAACAGGTCCTCATGACTCCCTGATTCTAACAATTCGCCCCGTTTTAAGACCAGGATGCGATCGACATTACGAATCGTCGAGAGACGGTGAGCAATGATAATCGCCGTTCGGGTTTCCAACAGTCGATCTAAAGCATCTTGAATCCAGGCTTCAGTTTTTACATCTAAATTCGCCGTCGCTTCATCCAAAACCATAATTTTGGGATCACGTATTGCAACTCGCGCAAAGGCCAGTAACTGTTTTTGTCCCCCCGAGAGGTTGGTTCCTCGCTCCCGCAGTTGCGTGTTATAGCCTTGGGGGAGTTGTTCAATAAAGTCCGAGACATGGGTTTGTTCCGCAGCGTCTTTGATTTTCTCGAAATCGTAGGTTTCTCCTAAAGAGATATTACTTTTGACATCTCCAGCGAAGACAAACCCATCTTGAAGAATCACCCCCACATGTTGACGTAATTCCGCCTGGCGTAAGTCTCGTACATCAATCCCGTCAATGAGAATACGACCCTGTTGGGGTTCGTAAAGACGACAAAGAAGACGAATCATGGAGCTTTTTCCGGCTCCTGTGGGACCGACAATAGCCACCTTTTCCCCCGGATGAATGGTGAAATCGAGATTATGTAAAACATATTCGTTGGCTTTGTAGCCAAAGCTCACATTCTCGAAGCGAATTTCGCCGCTATGTCCCGGTTCAATGGAGCGAGTATCGATGGCGACGGGATCTTCAATATCAATGGGTTCATCGAGAAGATCGCTAATCCGTTCGACGGCGGTAAATCCCGATTGTAGGGAGGTGAATTTGTCGGCAAATTGGCGCAGGGGATCGAAGATTCGTTGTGCAAACAGAACAAAGGAGGCTAATAGTCCGAAGTTCATTGCACCTTCTAAGACTCGGACCCCTCCGAGCCAAAGAACACCGGCGATCGCAATCAACGAAACCCATTCTAGGGTTGCCGAGACCGCCGAATCGTGAAAAATAGTGCGGTCAACGGCGGTGATATAATCCTGATTGATACGGCGGAAAGCTTCGGCGTTGTAGCGTTGACGGCGAAACAGTTGCACGATATTGATACCAACAATGTTTTCTTGAAAGTTGGAATTTAAGCGCGAGAGTTCCTCGCGAGCGCGATAGTTGGCTTGACGGAACTGTTGTTGGAAGTAAATGACGATCGCCGCCGTGGGAATGAGCATCAACAGTAGCATTAAGGCCAATTCCCACTGCACCGTGAACATGACCACAACCAGGACAACAATTGTTGCTAGGTCACTAAAAATACCGATCGCCCCGGTGGAGAAAACATCCCCCAAGGCGTCCACATCACTGGTGAGGCGGGTAATGAGTCGTCCGACGGGGGTGCGATCGAAGAAACTCGACGAGAGAGATGTGACACGCTCAAACAGATCGTTGCGAATCTGCATCGTCATCCGCTGGCCCACTTTTTGCACTAGAAATCCCTGCACTCCATCGAGGGTGGAACGAATCACCATAGTCAAAAACAACAATCCCACCAGAAGAGTGATTCCTTGGGAGAGGGTTTGGCCCTCCAGGAAGAAATAGGTGGGTTCGCCGCGAATGAAGGAGATGGTTTGTCCGACGAGAATTGGCTGTACGGAACCGGCTAAAGCCAGGGGAACCAGTAAGGCTAAGACAATCCAGAGCAGTTTCTGATTGCGTTTGGCGTAGGGGGCCAGCCGCAGAAACAGCCGCCAGTCATTGGTTTTGGGTCTAGGGTTGGGGCGATCGATGGGAGTTGCGGTCATGGAGGCGTTCCTGGCTGCTGAGAGGTTTACGTTTCTTTATTATCGCGATCGCGCCCCCATTCGTGCAAATTTTGGCCATGAAGACTCACAGACACCAAGAGTTTTAGATATATATAACGGAGATTTTCTAGATCGCCGCGATCGCTTGCTACAATAACCCCCAACCTCCCGAACTCTCAACCCGTCCTTTTCAGAGGGTAACCGTTATGGTTGTGGTGCGTCGTTCCTTCCTACTCTTAGCCAGTCTAGGGTTCATTCTCAGCTTAAGCTTCGGCTGTCGTTCCCCTTGGAGTTTACAACAGGGCCAGATCAACCGGCCACCCCCACTTCCCCAACATCCACAAATTGAAGCCTACTTCAACCAAAATCCCGCCGAGGAGTATCGAGATCCCTATCGCGACATCTCCCGCAACGGCGACAACCTCGAACAACTCCTCATCGACAACATCGAGAACGCCCAGGAACGCATTGATATCGCCGTTCAAGAACTAAGACTTCCTAAACTCGCTCAGGCGATCGCCCGCCAACATCAAGCCGGAATCGCGATTCGCATCATCCTCGAACATGACTATAACCGGCCCTGGAGTGACTATCGCCCCGAGGAAATTCGTCAATTCGACGATCGCCAACGCGCCCGCTACGAGGAAGCCAAACGCTTGATTGATCGCAATAATGATGGGGTGATGAGTGCTGAAGAAATCGCCGAACATGATGCACTCGTTATCCTTCGTGACGCCCAAGTTCCCACCCGAGATGATACCGCTGATGGCTCCCAAGGAAGCGGCTTGATGCACCACAAATTTGTTCTAATTGATAACACTATCCTCGTCACAGGTTCGGCAAATTTTACCCTTTCAGGAGTCCACGGCGATATGGGAGAAACTGCCAGTCGGGGAAATCCGAATCATCTTTTGCGTATCGAAAGTCCTGAATTAGTTAGTGTATTTCGTGAAGAGTTTAATTTCATGTGGGGTGGTGGTGAAGACAATTCTCCCCAAAGTCGCTTTGGCTTGCAAAAACCCAACCGCCCGCTACGTAGTTTTATGGTGAATGATACTCTAGTTTCCGTTAAATTTTCCCCGACCTCTACAACTCTTCCTTGGCAGGAAAGTACTAATGGTGCGATCGCCACCGCTATTGACAGCGCCCAGGATACCATTGATTTAGCCCTATTTGTGTTTTCTTCCCAACCCATCGCCAATAAACTCCTCGAACGTCATCAAATTGGCGTTGAGGTTCGCGCCTTAATTGACCGAGGATTTGCCTTTCGCTATTATTCAGAAGGATTAGATTTGTTGGGGGTTGCTTTAGCCGATTCCCAATGTCGCTATGAGGTCGATAATCAACCCTGGAGTTCGCCAATTTCAACAGTTGGGGTTCCTCAACTTCCTCCTGGTGATATTTTACATCATAAATTTGGTCTGCTCGATGATTCTTTAGTGATTACAGGGTCTCACAACTGGTCAAAAGCCGCCAATACAACCAATGATGAAACTTTGTTGCTGATTCAAAATGAGACCGTTGCAGCTCATTTTCGCCGGGAATTTGACCGACTGTATACCACAGCCACGGTGGGACTTCCTCCCTGGATTGTTCAACAAATTGAGGAACGAGAAGCTGAATGTTCAGCGATAACAGAACGTAGTAGTGATATCCCAGATGTCGTCAATTTAAACACCGCCACCCTAGAGGAATTACGCACTTTACCCAGGGTGGGAGAAGTTTTAGCACAGCGGATTGTTGAAGCGCGTCCATTTAGCAGTCTCGATGACGTACGCCGCGTTTCGGGAATTGGTGAGAAAACGATTGAAGGTTGGGGCGATCGCGCTCGAATTTCTGATGATTAACTGTCCGAAGAATCGCCAGTTTAACTCTGACTATTTAATCGGTAAATCGAAGGTAAATGTTGACCCTTGTCCGACACGACTATCCACAGCAATATGACCACCCATCATCTCCGCAAACTGAGACGCGATCGCCAATCCGAGTCCAGTTCCACCATGTTCTCGGGTACTCGAAGAATCCGCTTGTGAAAAGGGCTGAAAAATGCGCTGCTGAAATTCCTCGGGGATGCCAATTCCTGTGTCGGAAACAATAAAACGAATTATCGATTTTTTTTGCACTATAATTAATTGAATTCGTCCTGACATGGTAAATTTTGCCGCATTGCTAAGTAAATTTAGTAAGATTTGTCGTACTCGCTGAGCATCACCATAGACACATCCAGGGGAGTTTTTATAGATAACCTCTAAGGTGTTATTATTGGCATGAACTAAAAAATCGACTTTTGATAATACGGTATCAACTAAACTTTGAACCTCAAAAATATCGTGATTGAGGGCAATGCGACCCGCTTCGATTTTTGAAATATCTAAAATATCACTAATGATTGTTAGTAGATGTTGTCCTGAACTATGAATTCGTTGAACATCTTGAATTAAATCAGGATTATCAATATCACCCAGTTCATCTTCTAAGAGTTCACTATAGCCAATAATGGCATTCAGCGGAGTTCGCAGTTCATGGCTCATATTGGCCAAGAACGCACTTTTAGCACGATTGGCAGCTTCGGCGGCTTCTTTGGCTTCCTTGAGTTCGATCCATCGCTGGAGTTCAGTAATATCTTGTAGGCTGCCGATCGCATAATGTTGAGAAACAACAGCCCGTTCGCGAACCAGACGTTCTTCACCATCAGCCCGAACAATTCGATAGTCCACACAGAACGGATGCTGATGAGTTAAAAGCTCTTGATACGCCTGACAAACAGCCGCTTTATCATCAGGATGGAGCGCGGATTCTAACAAGGGTCGATTCGGCGATCGCGGTGTGCGGCTCCAACCAAAAATCAGCAAAACTTCCGGAGACCAGTACATCTCTCGGGTCCTTAAATCTAAATCCCAATTGCCCAATTGGGTAATCCGTTGAGCATTCTCAAGACGGACTTGATTGCGCTTAAGAGAGGCTTCAGCCCGGCGTTGCGCCGCCAAAGTGGTGGCCAAGACGAGTGCGGCGACAGAGACAACAGTGATAAAGGCCTGAAGGGAAAGAACAGCCTGGGTGACGGTACGAGCTTGGACTAAAAAGGGGCCACTGTTGCGTAAAATTCCCCAAACCGCCATGGTGGCAATGATGAGGTTAATCGAGACGGTTCCCCGTTTACCAAAGCGTAACGCCGTCCACATGAGGATGGGAAACGGCAGGTATTCTAAGGGAAATTCGTAACTTTGGGCGCGACTGCGGGAACAGAAGACAAACCAGCCAACAGCAATAGAGGCGTTGAGAAGTAGCAGAATCTCCAAATAACGTTTGAGCGATCGCCGGCGAAGTTCCTCTCGGGGTAAGTCACAGCGGCGATCGCATAACGCCAAACAAACCGGGGTAATCGTCGCCAGCCCCGTGACATGGCTCATGGTGATCAGCCAGCCAATTTCGCCAAAGCTGAGACGACTGGCCAGATCGAGGCTGATTGACTGTAGGATGGCCGTTTGCATCAGCAGACTCGATAAAGCCGCGACTCCAGTCCCCACAGCCATCAACAAGGCCACATCTCGCAGTCGTTCCAACGATGAGCGAAAGTGTAATCGCTTCAGCCAAACCGCTGTCACGACAACTTGGAGCGTCTGGGCGATCGCCCAAGCAACACTCATTCCCCCCGGCCATCCCTCGATGACAGCCCCGAGTAACGCCCCAAGGGCCACCCCCAACGCCAGCGATCGCCCCCTAAGGAGTAAAGCCGCTAAGCCAAATCCAGGAGCAATCCCCATCATCGCTACTTGTAATTCACTCACGGCGATCGCCTGACTCAACCCACTCAGAGCCATATAGAGAATCACCAACACCAGAATCTCATAGGCAAAGCGGTGTTGCCGCTGTTGGATAGTATGTTGAAGAAAATTTAAGATGAAGACCATCATCTGGGTCTAATGCAAATGCAAATGAAATAAAATTAAACCGTGCAGGACAATGTCTCTGAGATATCCAGTCATGGTCTCTGGTTCCTTCCTACTATAATTGTTTCAGAGTTTCGGAATTTTCTGATTCCCCTGGGATGGTCACTGGGGGATAAAGCACTCGCGATCAGCAGCCAGACGGTTCACTAATGGCGATCTACTGACTCTTAACGGCTCTCTCAATGGATAACAATCCTCTCTACTTTCGCGCCCCCCGCGTTCCTCTTTGGCGGCGAGGCTGTGCCTTTGGCTTCGACAGTCTCATCGCTTGGTTGCTGGCCAACCTGATTGGAGGACCCGCAGTAACGGCTCAATTCATTGTCTTTGCCCTAACCTGGTTTTCCATGCGGGTGATTGTCCCGACATCCTATTTTGGCCAAAGTCCTGGCCGTTGGGCCTTTGATATGCGCGTCGTCAGCGATCGCGACAACCGAACCCCCCTCTGGCAAGATTTCGCCAAACGAGAAGCCGTCTCAGGACTGGCCGTATTTTTAGCCCTGGTAGGATTTTTCAATCTCGGGTCCCGTAATGCCTTTTATCTAATTCTCCTCTTGCCCCTCGGCATTGATGTCGGCGTGGCCTGGTTTGACCCAGTCGACCCCTCCGCCTTTCACGATCGCCTCAGTGAAACCCGCATTGTCGCCACCCGTCGCGGCTATTCCCTCGACCTGAAAGTTAAAAAATGGGTTGCCCTAATCAGCCGAAATGTGAAACAATAGTTGATCGTGTCTGAATTTAAAAAATTCAGACCGATTCGATCCAACAGCGAGTATAACCAACCGAGTACAACTATGGCTAAGGGCGTTCGCATTGTTGTGACCCTCGAATGTACAGAGTGTCGCACCAACCCTGACAAGCGGTCTAACGGCGTGTCCCGATACACGTCCCAGAAAAACCGCCGCAACACCACTGGACGGATGGAACTCAAAAAGTTCTGCCCCCATTGCAACAAGCATACCGTTCACAAAGAAACCAAATAACACCTCAGATATCCCCTGGATATCCTCTGAGTGTTGTGTCCATCGTCAATTGCCTTGTTATAGGAGTAACCACAATTCATGGCAGGATTTTATCGTCGTCGTATCTCCCCGATTAAACCCGGAGATCCCATTGACTACAAAGATGTTGAGCTACTGCGTAAGTTCATCACCGAGCGAGGAAAAATCTTACCTCGCCGCATTACCGGTCTGACCTCTCGCCAACAGCGAGATCTGACGAAGGCCATCAAACGCGCTAGAATATTGGCACTGTTACCCTTCCTCAACCGAGAAGGCTAACGTCAAAAATCTGACAAAACCCGGTTGATCGTAATTCGCAACCCGAATGTCGCAACCCGAATGTCACACCATACTGAGTGAACCGACACGCTCCCCCCTCGGAGGTGTCGGCTGTCAGTAGTTGGTCATCTCAACCCCCTGAGTCTGATGGGTTTGAGAGATGGTACAAGCGCTAAAGCGTTCGATGTAAGAGAGTTTAAGGGCTGGTGGAGAAAGGAAATCTAATCGAATTTCGACTACAGGGTGAGCGCCGGCTCGCCGTTTTAGATCGCCCTGAAGGTAAGAAAAACTGGGTGGTCATCGATGAGCAAGGCCAAAGCCGAACCCTCTCGCCGAAACAGATGTCCTATTGCCTCGCTGGGCAATCATACCAGCCCTCAGACTTAGGGGCCTTTCAAGCGGAAGTCAGCCCCTATCTCGATCCCTCCAGTTTAGAGGTGGCTTGGGAACTGCTCTCGGAAGATGGAGAGTCCGTTGCGCCTGAGGAGTTGGCCCTGTTGCTGTTTAGCGATTCGACTCCAGCTCAGTGTTACGCCGCCCATCGCCTCCTGTGTGACGACAAGATTTATTTCAAACAAAAGGGCGATCGCTACGAACCTCGCCCCGCCAGCCAAGTAGCTGAACTGAAACACCAACTCGAAGCCGAAGCCCTCCGCCAGCAAGCTTGGACAACCTTCCTCGAACGGGTGGCCCAGGCCCTGGCCGGAACCCCCATGGACTGGGATAGCAGCGATCGCAGCCACCTCGATGCCCTAGAACGCTACGCCACCCTAGGAGACGAAGCCCCCGGACGCAGCGCCGCTCATGACGTTCTCAGCGCCCTCAATCGCCCCCTAACCCCCCAAGGCGCTTTTGATGTGCTGGTGGATTTGGGACTCTGGAGTCCCCACGAAAACCTCTTTTTACGGCGCACCCAGATTCCCACGCACTTCTCTAGTAAGGTTCTCGACGTGGCGCAACGCTGTTTGACCAACTTCCCCCCCGATACAGACCCCAATCGCCTAGACTTAACTCACCTGAAGCTGTACACCATCGATGATGCCAGCACCCGAGAAATTGACGATGGCCTGAGTGTCGAGTTTTTAGACGGCGATCGCCAGCGCTTATGGGTCCACATCGCCGATCCCACCCGTTGGCTCACCCCCGGCGATGAATTGGACCTAGAAGCCCGCCGCCGTTGCACCACCGTCTATCTGCCCACCGGTATGACCCCCATGTTGCCCCCAGAACTAGCAACGGGTCCGATGAGCCTCAATGCCGGTCAAACCTGCTGCGCCCTCAGCTTCAGCGTCATCCTTAACCCCGATGGTAGCGTGAACGAGTTCAGCATCCACCCCAGCCTCGTCAAACCCACCTATCGACTCACCTACGACGATGTCGATGAAATGCTGGAGTTGGGCCTACGGGCCGAACCGGAAATCGCCGCCATTGCTGAATGGGCCAAAACTCGTCATCGTTGGCGACAGTCTCAGGGGTCGATTTTTATCGATATGCCCGAATCCGCCATCAAGGTCAACAATGATGAAGTCACCATCGAAGTCTTAGATAACTCCGCCGCCCGCCAATTGGTAGCCGAAATGATGATTCTGGCCGGAGAAGTGGCCGCCCGCTACGCCCAAGAGCATAATCTGGCTATCCCCTTCCGTCATCAATCTCAACCGGAACTTCCCCCGGAAGAAGAACTGCTACAATTGCCGGCTGGTCCCGCTCGCGCCTGTGCGATCCGCAAATGTATGCCCCGCAGCGAAATGAGTGTCTTTCCCAACCGTCACGCCAGTTTGGGCCTCGATACCTATACCCAAGTCACCTCCCCCATTCGCCGCTATACCGACTTACTCACTCACTTTCAGTTAAAGGCCCATCTGCGCGGAGACAGCCAACCCTTCTCCAGTGAGCAGGTGCAGCAATTGATGATGAGCGTGATGGTATCGGCCAAGGAAGCGGTGTTAGTCGAACGGCAAACCTGCCGCTATTGGGCGATCGAATACCTACGCCGCCATCAACAAGAAACCTGGCAAGCCCTGATGTTGCGCTGGATTCGCCCCGATGATAACTTAGGCTCCCTCCTCCTCGAAGAGATTGGCATTGAGTTTGTCTGGCGTTTCCCCCGTCCCATGCAGCCCGGCGAACGCTTCCAAGTCCGCGTCAGCTATGCAGATCCCCGTGAAGACAGCATCCAATTCCAAGAAGTGGTTGACAGCCCGGCTCAAGTATGATATAAGACCATACGTTCATATCAAAGGCTTTTGTCAAAAAGAATGATGCGGTTGCGTCCATTTTGCTTGGCTTGATATAAGGCCATATCTGCTTGATTGACTAATAGAGTCGGTTGAATCCGGTTGTGGGGAATCACTGTGGCTACCCCCAGGCTCATACTGAGCGTACGACCAATGGGTGACGCCTCATGTTTGATGTTCAACTCCCGAATCCGTTGACGAATCTCTTGGGCGATATACATCGCTCCAATCGAATCGGTATCCGGTAGAATTAGGGCAATCTCTTCGCCGCCATAGCGCGCGGCTAAGTCCGTGGCCCGTTTGGCGCAAGCATGACAAGCTTGACAGACTTTTTGTAAACAGTAGTCCCCGGCTTGGTGTCCGTAGGTGTCGTTGTAGCGTTTGAAGTAGTCAATGTCACCCAAGATGAGAGAGAAGGGCTTTTGAGCTCGGGTGAGGCGTTTCCACTCGCGCTCTAGGGTCATGTCAAAGCGCCGCCGATTGGCAATTCCCGTCAAGCCATCGACACTGGCGAGCTGTTCGAGTTCTTTGTTCGCCAGAGCCAGTCTCTCGTTTAACTCTTGTACATCTTGATTACGCGCCCGTAACTCGACTTCGATCGCATCAGCATGTTCGGTGATGTTCTCTAGCATAATCTCTAGGTCGAGCTTCTCACGCTGTAGGATCTCAAGTTCTAGGCGCAGTTGGGCCAGTTCTTGAATGAGGCGCTCTGGTGATGTTTCCGGTTCCACGGTAGCAAAAGGCTCACAGTTTACAGTTGAGGGGGACATACCGAGACAATTAAGTCATTCTGAAAACTCTCACATCCATGTTTTGCACCCTTTGCCTCCTGTTGGGTCAACCTCAACATACCCTAAAGATTAACCCTTTGCTAGATCTAGGCTCCGGGCGATTCCTGAATGTTGGGCGCGAATCTGAGTTTTTGGTAAACCGCTGTAACGAATATGCCCAAACCTTGACTCACAGACCGGCGATCGCCCAAAATTCCTGAAAAAATCCCCACTTGGTGTAAAGCTTTATTAAGATTTGTCAACCGGGTTTGCATCACAGACCTACAATGGGGTCGGGTGAAAGACAAACGACGCGATCGCCTGGCTCTGTCGTGCGTCTGCCCACAATAAGCAATTGATCTAAACGTTTAACCTAAACGTTATCTTAAATGTCAAAAGAAGACTCCCGTTAGAGCCGAAGGCTTAGCGGTGAGATGAATTTTGACTAAAAATATGTGGTAGACTTGTGGAGCCAAC
>LJZT01000076.1 GCA_001314905.1 Phormidium sp. OSCR | reverse complement strand
CATTTGCCCTGACTTCGTGGTAGAACTGCGCTCCAAATCCGACGCTCTCAAGCCCACACAGGCCAAAATGCAGGAATACCTTGCCAACGGAGCGCGACTCGGTTGGCTCATCGACCCGAAACGCCAGATTGTAGAAATCTATCGCGCCAGCGGAGAACCTGAAGAGTTGTCGCGTCCAGCCAACCTGTCCGGCGAGGACGTACTGCCAGGATTCGTCCTCAAGCTCGATCGCATTTGGATGTAGCCTGAAACTCTAAAACTTCAACTAAAATTTCAACCAACGAAACAGCTTCTCCACCGTCACCGTCACCCCCTCCACCCACTCAGGCATCGGAAGAACCCGATCGAACTCCTCAAACACCTCGATTTCCTGCTTCGGACGATACACAAACACCGTTTTTTCCGCCGGATCGATGAGCCATCCCATTGCAGTGCCGTGTTTCAGGCAATGGAGAAGATTTTTGGTGACGCGAGTGTGACTCTGATCGGGTGAGAGGATTTCGATCGCCCAATCCGGCGCCAGGGGAATCAGGTTGGCAATTTCACCGTTTTCATCGATGGGAATGCGCTCCCAGGTTAGCACCACCACATCCGGCACCAGGGCGCGATTGCCAAATACACAGCGCAACTCCGGAAAGGCACAACCCAATTGCCCCGGTTTAATCGCCAAATTTAGGGTGGTCACGAGGGCGCTTTGCAGTTGACTATGTTTCCCCTGGGGCATGGGTTTTTGAACAATTCGCCCGTCAATCCATTCGCTGGCGGGTTTGGTTTCTGGTAGCGCGAGAAAGTCAGCGAGGGTCAGTGTTTTGGTCCCAGGCATAGGTTGAGATGAGCTGCAATAATTACGATTCTAGCAAGGTAGCCGGGTGTGTTGGGCTGTCGAAGACCGGATGTTGCGGCTCTCGATAGGATGGGACAAGAAGGGAACAGTGAATAGTGAATAGTGAATAGTGAATAGTGAATAGGAGGGCAAGAGGCAAGAGGCATAACCCACCCCTAACCCCTCCCAGGAGGGGATGGCAAGAGGTAGGGGATTCTCTCCCAACTCAGAGTATCCTAAGCTAATCTTCGATTGGTATAGCAAGTTTCTTGAATGTTCAATCAATTCCGGCGCTATGATCGACATAATTTCGGTTCCCAGATATAGCGATCGCCCTGACTCAAAGATGTTGACTTACACCATCGACCTCACCCCCTTCATTCAACTAAGCGATCGCCAGTTCGCGCAACTGTGCGACAACCACCCCGACATTAAATTCGAGCGCAATCGCCGAGGAGAACTCATCATCATGCCCCCCACTGGTGGCGAAACCGGCAACCGCAACGTTGAACTATCAGCCGAGTTTGTCCTCTGGAATCGTCGCAGCCAACTCGGCTACGTCTTTGACTCCTCCACCGGCTTCAAACTCCCCAACGGCGGCAATCGATCGCCCGATTTGTCCTGGATACGTCGCGATCGCTGGGAAGCCCTCAGCCGGGGCGATCGCGAAACCTTCCCCCCCATCGCCCCCGACTTTGTCCTCGAACTCAAATCCCCCAGTGACAACCTCAACGACCTACGGGATAAGATGGCGGAATATCAGGATGCTGGGGTCAAGCTGGGGTGGCTCATTGACCGACAAGCCCAGAGGGTGGACATTTATCGCCAGGGACAGGAACCCGAACGGCGCGATCGCCCGGCGACTATTGATGGCGAAATGGTCTTACCCGGCTTTGAGTTAGATCTCAGTCTCGTCTGGTAACGCCGCAAAATGGCCAGTGCATTGTTCCCATTTCTGACACAGCCCCTAAATGACCCCCACCCAACTCGAACAAACCCTCCTCAACAAATTCCGCCAACTCCCCGAACCTTTCCAGTTGGTTGTCTTCAACCTGCTCGACTCCCTGCTCGACCTACCCAGTGACTCCCCCCAACACGATGGACAGTCCCTGTTACGGCTCGCCGGAACCCTGCCCGATGACGACGCCCGCGAACTCAGCGACGCGATTGATGAAGGCCGCCAAATTGATCGCAACGAGTGGTAAACCATGACAAGCTGCTACCTACTCGATACCAACATCGCGATCGCTCTACTCAATGGCGATCCGGCCATTACCCAACAGATTAAAAATATCCCAACCGTTCGTCTTTCCGTGACCATCGTCGGTGAACTGCTCTACGGAGCCGAAAAATCTCAGCGCACGGACAGCAACCGCTAACGCATCCAGCCATTACTCGATTGCTTAGAGACGATTCGCCCCGATCTCGAAACAGCCAATCGCTACGCCATCATCAAAAATCAGCTTCGCATAAAAGGCAGACCTATTCCGGAAAACGATCTTTGGATCGCCGCAATCGCAGTTCAGCATAACCTCATCCTTGCAACCCGAGATTCTGATTTCGAGGCAATTGAGGGCTTGCAACTTGAGAAATGGTGACTGACTGTCCCAGCGAAATCCTCGGACTCACCGACGCGCACTGACGCGATCGCCCCGTCACCCTCGATGGCGAAACCGTCTTACCCGGCTTTGCGTTAGATCTCAGTCTCGTCTGGTGACGCAATCAAAGATTTCACCATCGCCGTCAGCAACGCCTCAACCCAGACGAAATCTCCCCCCAAGCCTTCACCAACGGTCACATCGATATTCCCCGCCTCTTCCCCGTAAACTCCGGAATCCCACCCCAGTCCAGAGAATCCAGTGAACAAGAGGCTCATCGCCCCCTATAATTGGGGCGGTTCCAGTATTTGCAGGTTCCCGGCTTTCCCCCTATTGCCTGTTGCCTATTGCCTTCTTCTCCCCTATTTGTTGTCCTACCTAGACTCACTCTTGCTATATGAAAGCACTGATTCTCTCCGGCGGCAAAGGAACGCGCCTGCGTCCTCTGACCTACACAGGGGCGAAACAACTGGTTCCCGTCGCCAACAAACCCATCCTCTGGTACGGGATTGAAAGCATTGTCTCAGCGGGAATCACCGAGATCGGCATTATCATTAGCCCCGAAACCGGGGAAGAAGTGCAAAAACTGACCGGAGACGGCGATCGCTTCGGGGCCAAAATTACCTACATTCTGCAAGATGAACCCGCCGGCCTGGCCCACGCCGTCAAAATCGCTCAACCCTTCCTCGCGGACTCTCCCTTTGTGATGTATCTCGGGGATAATCTGATTCAAAATGACCTCACCCCCTTTCTCAACCACTTCCAAGACAAACAACTCGATGCGTTGATTCTCCTGCGGCCTGTCGAGAACCCCAGCGCCTTCGGAGTAGCGACTGTGGATGAAACGGGCCGTGTCTTGGAATTAGTCGAAAAACCCGCCATTCCCCCTTCAAACCTCGCCCTGGTGGGGATTTATTACTTTTCTGCTGCTGTTCATCAGGCGATCGCCCGCATTAAGCCCTCGGAACGGGGAGAACTCGAAATCACCGACGCTATTAGTAACCTTCTCGATCATAAAAACTCCGTCGAAGCGCAAATCCTAGAAGGCTGGTGGTTGGATACGGGGAAAAAAGACGATCTCCTCAGCGCCAACCAAATTGTCCTCGATACCCAACTCGAAACGGCAATTTTTGGGGAACTCGACGCCGACAGCCAAGTGGTGGGCCGGGTCAAAATTGGTCAGGGAACCCAACTCATTAACTGTTCCATTCGTGGGCCTGTGATTATCGGTGAAAACTGTCACCTGGAAAACTGTTTTATTGGTCCTTACAGCAGCATCGCCGATGGTGTGATTCTCAAGGATGTTGAGTTAGAACATAGTGTTATCCTACAAGAAACCCGTATTGATGGTATTCAACAGCGGATTGTGGATAGTTTAATTGGCCGACGCGCCCAACTCGGAAGTGGTCGTCCTCGCCCCAAAGCGCTGCGATTTATGGTAGGAGATGATTGTCAAATTGAGTTAGCCTGATAGAGTCTGATTATGGAATCGTCAATGTCTCGCGATCGCCACTCTGATAACCCCGCCCCTGGACATCCCAAGGCCAAGCTGATTCGTCAACTCCGTCAGCATCTCTCATCGAGTATTGGCCTAGAGGATGCGCCACCGCCGATGATTGAATCGGTTGATCAGTTACACGACGATCGCGATGACGATCTGATCGCCCTACGCCAGCGGGCGAACATCTATCATGTTCCCCTCTTTTCGGCCCATCGCTTCGGCCGGGCCATCACCGCCACTCGGCGCTTGGCCCGGAAAGTCCTGAAACCGATTTTAATGTTCCAGGTCGCCTACAATGGTGCGAATGCCCGTTTTGCAGAAGTCCTAACTGGACGAGTGGCCCAGTTACGCCAAGAGGTGAATGAGTTGCAAGACTTGGCCCGCGATCGCGCCGATACCATCGCCCGTTTAGAGGCAGAAATCGAAGCACTAAAAACCCAACAAGAACTACAAACCCGCGCCATTCAAAAACTAATTAGAACCACAAAAAAAGAGTCATAAAAAATAGTTATTCATCAAAGAAACAGAGACAAAAACCGGATTCCTCTACACCCCAAAGCCGCACAACTCGCCTATTAACTATCAACTATTAACTATCAGCTATCAACTATTCCCTATTCCCTATTCCCTATTCCCTATTCCCTTCCCCTCCTGGGAGGGGCCAGGGGTGGGTTATCCCTATTCCCTATTCCCTATTCCCTATTCCCTATTCCCTATTCCCTATTCACTATTCACTATTCACTATTCACTATGATCCCCTCCCCGATCTGTTCTTTTATTATTGTGAATTATAACGGCGTTCACTATCTCAACTCCTGTCTTAGCGCCGTTTATGAGTTAGATTATCCGCGCGATCGCCTCGACGTGATTCTCGTCGATAATGGCTCTCAGGATGACTCTCTAGCGGTTGTCGAACAAGACTTTCCCGAGGTTCGCATTTTTTGCAATCACCGCAACAACTTCGCCGGGGCGTTGAACCTAGGTATTCAAAAAGCCAAAGGCGAGTATATTGCTTTTTTAAACAACGACGCTCAACTGCATCGGGATTGGTTAAAAGCACTGTTACCCGCCTTTCAAGCCTCGAATAAAACAGGGGCAAAAATTGGCGCTGTAGCCGGTAAAATTCGCTTTTTGGATGGACGTATCAATAGCGTCGGTCATCGTCGTCTGAGGAACCATTACTGGGCGGATATTGGTTATGGGGAAGCCGATCGCGGTCAGTATGATAACGCCAAAGAGGTGGAGGGACTCTGTTGGGCGGCGACCCTATTTCAACGGGATTGTTTGCACGATGTGGGAGAAATCGATGAAGATTTTGTCATGTATTTTGAGGATGTAGAATACTCAAAACGTTGTCGCGATCGCGGTTGGACATTTCGCTATATTCCCGAGGCGATCGTTGATCACCAAGTGGGTGGATCGAGTACCGGGTCAGTTTTAACCGAGTATTTCTGCAACCGCAATCGCTTTTTGTATTTAGCAAAACATGAACCGGA
The DNA here is from genome assembly GCA_001314905.1 of Phormidium sp. OSCR. Classification (GTDB taxonomy): domain Bacteria; phylum Cyanobacteriota; class Cyanobacteriia; order Cyanobacteriales; family Geitlerinemataceae; genus Sodalinema. The sequence goes on along the minus strand of LJZT01000076.1, from coordinate 16,193 downwards.
ACAGTTAATCAATGCTCTCCCTTCCTCAGTTTTTTGGATTGAGCAACACTATGACTTACTCTATGATTGCCTACCTATTATTTTTCAGAAATTACTCGAAGAAAATAGTAATAATATCGTCAATTCTGTTTTGCCGAAACTTTGTCAAACCCTGAAAAAAATCTATGGCGCTCGGGATATCGACAAGCTTTTAGCTAGGCTCGAAGTTATCTTAAACTACCGCAAACCAACCCTAGCAATTTACGACAACGCACTTCATTTTATTGGCGGTGGACAACGCTATTTAGCCACACTCGCCTCGATTTTACAAAATAGATTTGACATTACCCTAATTGGCGATCGCCCCGTCACCCGAGAACAACTTGAAACCTGGTATGGACTAGACTTATCCCATTGTCACATTCGCATCATTCCCCTACCATTTTTCGACAAACGCGGTTCAGATATCATTGACGCAACTTGGGTAACAGCCGAAACCCCAAACCCATTCGATGCGATCTCACTCGCCAGTAAAGAGTATGACGTTTTTATCAACGCCAACCAAGTCACAAAAGTGACCCCCTTGTCACCCATTTCTATCTTCATGTGTCATTTCCCAGACACTCATCGCGAAGCCTATTTCGCCGTCGATCGCTATAGTTTACTCATCGCCAATAGTCAGTACACCCAGCAATGGATTCGCAAACGTTGGCGCTTAAATCCCACCACCTTACTCTATCCTCCCGTACAGATGCAGCCGCCAGAGTTGCCCAAAGATAAAGAAACCCTAATTTTATCCGTGGGGCGCTTTGAACCGGGGGGAACCAAGAAACAGCAAGAGATGATACAAGCCTTTCAACGACTCTATGCAGCCCATCCCCAAGTGATGCAGGGGTGGCGACTGGTTTTAGTCGGAGGAAGTGCCAAGAAAAATAGTTACTTGCAAGGGTTAAAACAACAAATCAAACAAGCAGAACTTCCCGTTGACTTGGAAACAAATGTCTCTCTGGAACGATTACAGACCCTTTATCAAAAAGCGGCGATTTTTTGGCATTTATGTGGCTTAGACGAAACCCATCCCGAACGCTTTGAACATTTTGGCATGGCGACAGTCGAAGCGATGCAAAATGGCTGTATTCCGGTAGTGTTTCGGGGTGGGGGACAGCCGGAAATTGTGGACGAGGAATCGGGGGTTTTGGTGGACTCTCTGGACGAGTTGGTGCAACAGACCTATGATCTCTGTTGTCAACGGGAGGGGCAACCCGAAGCCTGGGCGGGTCGACAAGGGGCGGCGCAACGGCGGGGCGCCTGTTTTGATGGTGAACGCTTTAAGGAGGGGGTGTTGCGCCTTTTTGAGACCATTGAGGCGGAATATGGCCAGGTGACATTGCCCAATCCGGCGGATGTAGCCAAGCGGCCGACGTTATTGCGGGAATTGCGGGAATTGTAAGGTGGTTCCCTTGTGGACGGTGAAAGTCAGGGATTAGGATGGAGTCTATCGTGAATGGGCTGGTTCTGAACCTGGAGTGGGCGAGATGACGATGAAGTCAGTGACAATTTATACAGATGGCGCTTGTAGTGGTAATCCTGGCCCCGGCGGCTATGGAACGGTTCTCATGTATCGGGATTTCCGTAAGGAACTCTCGGGAGGTTTCCGACGCACAACTAACAATCGCATGGAGATGATGGCGGCGATTGTGGGTTTGAAGTTGCTGAAACAGGCTTGTCAGGTGACGCTGTATTCCGATTCTAAGTATATTGTGGATGCGATGCGTCAGGGTTGGGCTAAACGCTGGAAGGCCAAGGGATGGTGGCGCAATAAGAAGGAACGGGCTAAAAATCCCGATCTTTGGCAGGAATTATTGCAGTTGTGTGAGTTCCATCAGGTGGAGTTTGTTTGGGTGAAAGGCCATGCGGGAAACAAGGAGAATGAATGTTGCGATCGCCTGGCGGTAGCCGCCTCCAAAGAAGCCGATTTACCCATCGATGAAGGTTTTGAACGGGGAGAAGCCTAGGCTTGAGGGAGAATGGTGAGGTATCTGAATCCAACCTTGACAATTCGCGATCGCCAGTTCCGTTGGGGCGATCGCACCTATATTATGGGAGTGCTGAATGTCACGCCTGATAGTTTCAGCGATGGCGGAGAGTTCGTCTCCCTACAAAACGCCCTCAACCAAGCCCAACATCTGGAAACCTCGGGGGCTGATATTCTCGATATTGGCGGCCAATCGACTCGGCCTGGGGCGGAAGAGGTGTCTCCCGAAGAGGAAATGAAACGGGTGATTCCGCTGATTGAGGCCCTGCGATCGCGCTCAAATTGCCCCATTTCCGTCGATACCTATCGGGCCAGCGTCGCAGCGGCGGCCTTAGATGTAGGAGCTGATATCATCAATGATGTCAGTGGCGGAACCGCCGATCCTGAGATGTTACCCCTCATTGGAGAACGTCAGGTTCCCGCTATCCTCATGCATATGCGGGGAACCCCCAAAACCATGCAATCTCTAACCCAGTATGAGGATGTGGTGGCCGAGGTGGTCGAGAAACTGCAACAACATCTCTATGCGGCGATCGCCTGTGGTGTCTCTCCAAAGCAGTTAATTCTCGATCCTGGGATTGGCTTCGCTAAAACTCAGGACCAAAATCTACGCCTCTTACGGGAACTCCCTCAATTCCAACAATTAGGCTATCCCCTCTTACTCGGCGTCTCCCGCAAAAGTTTTATTGGCCGGATTCTCGATCGCCGTGATCCCAAGGATCGCGTCTGGGGAACAGCCGCAGCCTGTACAGCGGCCATCGCCGCTGGGGCGGACATTCTCAGGGTTCACGATCTCCCGGCCATGTCCGATGTGGCCCGAGTCGCCGATGTTCTCTGGCGCGGCGACTTGTCCCCAATTGAGGGTAGCCGTCCCTGAAAAAAGATGCCGCTGGAACCAGAATGTGGCAAAATTTGTAACAACTGTCCACCACCAACCAGCCGATGACCCGCAATGGCAATTCCGTTGATTTCTCTGCGATCGCCTATTGGCGTTATGTTGTAGGGATTCTGGTGGCGTTGTTTGCCATTCCGGCCCTGTTACAAGGGGCGATGGCCTTCTGTCGCGCCTTCTTTGCCACCCTGACGACGATGCTGCTGGCGGTGAACGTCGTCATCTTTGGGGCGATCGCCGCCGGAGTTGGCCTATTTTTCTGGCAACGAGAACGCCAACTGGCCTCAGCCGAAGATTCTCATGCAACCGTCGAGGCTAACTCGACTAACGCCCCTGGCCTGCAACAGCCTTCCCAAGCAGCAATTGACCCCCATCTCGAACAGCAGCAGCCTCCTAACTTACCCGCATCACGCCAGAGTACAGCCGGCGATCGTCAACCCGCCAGAGAACAAACACCCGCAACCGTCAATCGGGACGTTCAAGATCTCAATGCCGTCAAGGCTACAGTTGAACAACCTCAGACGAACGCGGTATCGAACTCAACCCCCAGCGAACCTCGCCAATCCCTAATTCAAGCACAACTTGCCCGCCGCTTGCAGGTGAGTTCTAGTACCATTGGTAAACGCAAACATAAACCTGATTTTAGTGATTGGGCGCAAACTAAAGATCCAGAAGGTCTGTTGTGGCAGTACTGTAGTGACAGCAAGGAATTTTTCGCCTCACATCGCCCAACCTAGGCCGGCGACGGGATTGGGGATTGGTTCCCCAAGTCTCAACATCCGTCCTGATGTACGTTTTAGTTGTTAACCCGTTTTGACCGAAGCTTTGGATCGATCCACCCTATCTGCCCTCAACCGCGCGATCGAGCGTCATAATCCCTTTATCGGGTTAGCCACCCTAGAAGAAGCCGATCTCTGGCGCGGTAATCTCCCTGACTGTCCATCGCCTCACCGCAGCGCCATGGCGTTGGTACAATCGGCCTTGGCGGAAATTGAGCGCGGTAAGCGTGTCTGTTCCCTGGTCATTCTCGGGGAGATGGGAACCGGTAAAACTCATTTTCTGGCCCAAGTTTGGCGAAAACTCCAGCGTAGTGGCGAAGCGGCGTTTATTTATATAGACCTTCAGCAGTTTCAAGATAGCACGACCGTTCGTCAGGTGTTGCTGGCGGCGATCGCCCAAAGCCTAACTCGAAAAGGGGCTTCGGGGTTCATGCAATGGCAGGAACTCGCCAGCGCCCTAGCCACCCACGCCCTGGAAAGTCTCGATACGCAAGTGAAGGAGTTAACGCCGGAGATGGCGGTACGGCGGCTACGGGGACAGCCTCAAGAACGTAATCGCCATTGGGTCGATCGCGTCGCGGAGGGCTTCTTTAAGCTGCGCCCGGATATTGGCGATCCTGATGTCGTCCGGGCCATTTTATGGACCCTAGCCCCCGCCCAGGCCCCCTTCGCCCGTAAATGGCTGGCTGGGCGATCGCTGGCCCCCTGGAAACTCGATGAACTCGGGCTTCCTCAACGTCAGGGGGAAAGTCGCGAAAGTCGGGCGGCGGAATTGCTAGAGGAAATTTTACAAGTCTTGGGGGATTGGAAACCCCTGGTGGTGGCCTTCGATCGCCTCGATGGAGAGGAGTTGGATGAAACCGACGAAGACGCCCTCGAAGATGAATGGGATATGCGGGTTCCCGTTGGGGCTATGGTGCGTCTCTCTCAGAGTTTGCGGGCGCTGCGTTGCACTCATGGAACCGTGTTGTTGAGTGTGATGGACCCCGAAACCTGGGATCGCATTGTACAGCCGATGTTGGGGCGCATGACTCGCCATTTGAGCGATCGCGCCGATCCCATTGAACTCCCCGAAACTGATGAAACGGTCGTCCGGGCGGTGATTCGGGCTTGGTTACGCAAGTTCTATCACGATCGCAAGTTGGTTCCGCCCTCGCCTCTATATCCCTTTGATGACTCGCAATTGAAGGCCCTAGCGCGGGAAGGGTCGGATCTTCATGATGCCATTGAATGGTGTGCCGAGAACTTTCGCCCGGTGGAAAATGACCCCCTCGAACGGGTGACGCAGGCCTTTGAACGCAGTTTAGCCCAAGTGCAAGACTTAGGCGACATGACTGAGGCGGCGGTGGTTGAGGCGATCGGCTTAGGCTTCGAGAGTTTAGTGGGAACCACCGTCGAAGGGGTAGAAATTCGTGGCGTGGAACAGCGCGTTTCGGGGAAATCCCAGCGGCGTAAAACCATTGATTTGAAGATTATCGGGAGCGAACGGGGCCAGGATCTGCGCATTGGGGTGATGGTGGTGTTCGATGAACGGGGACAACGGGTGGGAAATCGCCTGCGAACGCTCTGTAATTTTGAGGAGTTTGGCTTGACGCGAGGCGTTTTAGTCCGTCCCTTTGTCCGAGAGATTCCCTCGACTTGGAAGGCGCGAGAATGGATTAGTTGCTTGGAAGCCAGCGGCGGGGGTTGGCTGGATTTATCCTTGGAGGCGATCGCCCCCCTGCTGGCGTTGACTGAGATCATCGCCCAACGACAGGAATGGGGACTCTCGAAATCGCGGATCTTAAGTTTCGCCAATGGTAAGGGGTTGGCGACGGGAAATCCCCTCATTCGCCAACTGTTACGTCCCTCGAACCCCGAGGCGATCGCCCCGACTCCGAAACCCGATGGAACCCCCGATTCTCGCTATTCCTCCCAGCAGCAGTCAAGCGATATTGAACGCTAGAGGGGCTAAGCCTGGCCGAGTTAACGTCGTTAAGCCGGAAAAATTCTTAACGCAAGCCGCATCTTCTCCAGGACGATGCTAAAATACGGCTGCAACGTTCCATCATCCTTGTTTGTTGTTGATTGTCCCCAATTTACGGCTATAAACGCTTCGACTAAAGCTCATGTTAGAAAATCGTGACTATACGTTAATTGTTGACCGCAGCGGTAGTATGTCGGAACAAGACCAAGCTGGGGGGAAAAGCCGCTGGGACGTGGTCAAAAATTCGGCGATCGCTCTGGCTGAAAAATGCGAGGAATATGATCCTGACGGCATTACCGTCTATCTCTTTTCCAGCCGTTTCCGTCGCTATGATAATGTCAATGCTGACAAAGTTCGGAAAATTTTTGAAGACAATACCCCCGTTGGCAAAACCGCATTAGCCGCCGTTTTAGACGATGCCCTAACGAATTACTTTGAGCGCAAAGCGGCGGGAACCAGTCAGCCTAACGGTGAAATTATGCTGGTGATTACCGATGGAGAACCGGACAATCGCAAGGATGTCATTAAACTCCTCATTGAAGCCTCTAAGAAAATTGATCGCGACGAAGAACTGGGGATTTCCTTTATTCAAGTGGGTCATGATCCCAAAGTTCGGGAATTTCTTAAAGCCCTCGATGACCAACTTTTAGAAACTGGGGCTGCCTTCGATATTGTTGATACAATTACCCTGGAAGATATGGAAGGAAAATCTCTTTCTGATGTCCTTCTCAATGCTATTTTAGATTAACGTCCCCATGACCGGAGCAACTGCTACCTTACTATTATCTTGCCCTGATCAACAGGGACTGGTTGCCAAAATTGCCAATTTTATCTATTCTAATGGTGGTAACATTATTCATGCCGATCACCATACGGATTTTAATGCGGGCTTGTTTTTAAGTCGCATTGAATGGCAATTAGATGGGTTTAATCTCCCCCGTGATATCATCGATCGCGCCTTTGCTGCGGTGGGAAAACCCCTCAACGCCACCTGGGAACTACATTTTTCTGATGAACGCCAGCGGTTGGCAATTTGGGTGACGAAACAAGACCACTGTTTACTCGATCTCCTCTGGCGACAAAATGCTAAAGAACTTCCGGCAGAAGTTCCTTTAATTATTAGTAATCATCCAGATTTGGGGGCGATCGCCGAGCAATTCGGCCTTGATTTTTACCACATTCCGGTCACAAAAGCAAGTAAAAAAGACGCAGAAGCCCAACAATTAGAACTGTTGCGTCAGTATGACATTGACCTAGTGGTGTTAGCCAAATATATGCAGGTGGTGAGTTCGGACTTTATTAGCCAATTCCCCAAAATCATCAATATCCACCATTCTTTTTTACCCGCATTTCCCGGCGCACGACCCTATCATCGCGCCTATGAACGAGGGGTTAAAATCATTGGTGCAACGGCCCATTATGTGACCCAGGATCTCGATGAAGGACCGATTATTGAGCAAGACGTGGCCCGAGTCAGTCACCGAGACTTAACCCCAGACTTGATTCGTAAAGGGAAAGACTTAGAACGAATGGTGTTAGCCCGGGCCGTGCGATCGCATCTCCAGCATCGAGTTCTCGCCTACAACAACCGCACCGTCGTCTTTTCCTAAGTCCCGTCGTGAACGCCCAACGTTAAACCCCAACTTGTTCAAGGAGGGGTTGCATCGTCTCCCAGGTGAGGCCTTGCTGGATATAGCGAGGCTGATCCGGGAGATAGGGACTCATTAAGCGGTCAATTTGCTGAATTTGGGCGTTATCGGGCAACACCGGCACATCGGGGTCAGCTGCCGTTGGCCGCATCAGGGAGCTAGAAAACCCCTTAAATACCAGAACCTCGTCCGTTTCATCGTCCCATTGGGCCAACACCCGCAAGACTTCATCGGGACATTTGAGTGTGTATTGTTCCAAACGTGCGATCGCAGTCATGATACCAGTCTCAATGACGTTAGCGTTTCAATTATGCGTAATGACCCGGCGATTATCCCATCGCCGAACGTCCTTGTTTACCCAAACGAACAAAGGCAAAATAGAGCAAACAGAGGACATAGGCCACTAAGCCAACAATACCGAGAAACCCCAAAATGTCCGGTGACGCATTGGCGTGGAACATGGCTTGATAGCCCCAGGGGGCCTCTAACCAAACCCGACAACTCATGGTTGAGAGAACCTCCTCCCGAGAGAGGGTTGCACAGGAGAACGCCGGGAGTTGAAACAGAACCCCAATTAAACAGTAAACCGTCATCGCCCAACGCCAGGAGGTGAGAACCCATTTCAGGGGTTTACGGGGTGCATCATCGATTTCATCATTCAAATCTGCCCAAAACCAGAGTGCAATGGGGATGAGGATGCGGGCCAGTCCGCCTGTTAGAAAACTAATGGGAAGGGAGGCGATGGCTAAATACACCGTAATGGCCAGCAAACTCGCCACTCGCCAGTAGATAGTAAGTAACCGCTGAATCGCCTCAAATTTCTGGACGAAGGCCCAAATCAGGAGAATCAGAGGCAAAATGACCGTAAACACAACGGCGAGGCGGTAATCAAGCCAGACGAGAGATTGGAGGGTGGAGTCGTTGAACATGGTTTGAAGAAGGCAAAAGGCAAGAGGCAAGAGGCAAAAGGGGGAAGACGGAAACACCGGAACAGGTAAACCACCATCAAATATGACTTACTCGTCACTGTCGATTCTTAATTGTAAGGAGCCAGACAGATTGAGAACGCCCTGGGTACAGGTTAAGGCCTCGATGGATACCGTAGCATCTAAGGGAATCTCGCGGCAGGGGAAGGTTTGGGCCTCGTCGTCTCGCCGCAGTTGGGGCGTATCAAGGTAAATCTGAGTTCCTTTGTCGTCGGCGATCGCCTTGAGACCAACATTGAGATGGTAGCCTGGGGGGGATGATATGAACAGATGGAGGCGATCGCCCGTTAGTTGAATCGTTGCCCCCGTTAGGTCAATATCAGCCGGTAAAATCCCTGTAAACACCTCAAAAATGGCATTTTGGAGGAGAGGCGAGGCCAGAGAAGCCGTGAGATCGTCTTCCTGAAGTTGTACCGCTAGTTGTACCGGAACCGGTTGCAATAGACGTAGGGGTTTTCCTTGCAGGATTTGCCGGAGATTTAGACGAACTGACCCCGCTTTGAGAGCAACTTGTCTTAGGTGTAATCCTTGATAAACCGCCCCTTGAGCCTTCACTTGAATGCTAGGGATTTCCCCCCGCAGCAGTTGGCGATTTTTTCCAGAAAACTCAATGGTTAGGGTTTCGGCTCGTTCCACTTGCGATCGCAGCCAAAACTGAACCGCAGCTGAGAGAATTGAGCTAAGAGACCCTTTGGACGTTGCAGGGTCAGATCGGGACGTTAAGACGGTCATAACCAATTAGACACAAGGGGAGAAACTCTACAAATCGGCTCATTGACCGTCAATCTTCAAGTCGATAGCCCAATTCTGTCAAGCGGGTGCGAGATTGTCGCCATTTCGGTTGCACTTTCACAAACAGTTCCAGATAAATTTGACCACTGACGAGCTTTTGAATCTGTTCCCGAGCCGCTGAACCAATGTCTTTGAGCATTGACCCTCGTTTGCCAATTAAAATTCCTTTTTGGGAATCTCGCTCCACGTTAATGGTGGCAAAGACTCGCGTTAACTTGGGCGTTTCCTCGACTTTTTCGATGGCGATCGCCACAGAATGCGGCACTTCTTCACGGGTTTTGAGCAAGATTTGCTCTCGAATCAACTCACCCATAATAAAACGTTCCGGGCGGTCTGTGACCAAATCCGGGGGATAGTAATAGGGACCCGGTTCGAGATGACTCACCAGAGTGTTGAGGAGTTCCGGGGTTTGGGTTCCCTTGAGGGCCGAGAATTTTACCATCTCCCAGGGGCGATCGCCGGCCAGTTCCCGATAAGAGGCATCAATCTCCTCGGCTTTATCATAGGACTGGCAATCAATTTTGTTAATGCCAATCAACACCGGAACCTGTACTTCATGCAGCAACTCAGCAATATAGCGATCGCCACCTCCCGCCTCTCCCGAACCATCGACGAGAAACAACACCATATCCCCCGAGGAAATCGCTCGTTTCGCATTCTGGACTAACACCGTCCCCAGTTGATGATGGGGTTTGTGGATACCGGGGGTATCGATAAAAATCACTTGGGCCTCATCCGTGGTGAGAATCCCCTGTAAGCGGTTGCGGGTGGTTTGGGCCACCGGAGAGGTGATCGCAACTTTTTGCCCCACCAAGGTGTTCATCAGTGTCGATTTACCCACATTGGGGCGACCAATGATGCTGACGAACCCCGACTTAAAGCCAGCGGGGGGAGTAGGGATGAGGGAAAATTCAGCGGGATTCATGAGGACACGAGGAAGGGTCGAAGGATCCATCTTATCGCTTTTTTCCGGTTCACTCGTCATCAGATTGCCACAAAACTCAGTAAAAACACGGATGAGTGGTCTCAGTAATTTAACCCAAAGACTGACTCACCTTTATCTAAATTACATAAAACTCGGTCTTAACTTAAACCTTTGATGAAGATAGGTTTTAGGAACGACAAGTCTAAAATAAGTAGGTTTATCATTGTAACTAGGAACGAAAAAAATATAGTTACTGTGCCATCTACTCTATTTTAATCATACCCACTTCACCTAGGAAACCACCATGAAAACCTCAATTCTTGCCGGATTTACTGCGATCGCCACCACCTTAACCGTTGCTGGGTCTGCCTCAGCCTTCCCAATTCAGAGTGCTGATGATAGCTTCAAGACTTTGATTAATGACGGAGTCTTTGAAGACTACATCCACACCGAATACCAAGGACTGGATGCTGACTTTGTGGCTTCTCGGCAACTGAACTTAAACGACTTAAGCCTGAATTACGACCATGACGTGAAGGTTCACTTCCTCAGTGAAGGCGCTTCTTTCCGCAATCAACTCGGTGTGAGCAGTACCGGAACAACGGAAATTTCGGAAACCGTTCTTTTCGATGATATCGTCTGTGTCACCGACAGTTGTTCAACGTTTAAGGGCTATCGTAACTCGGGAGGAGATCCAACAGATTTACCCTTAACCGCCGGGGATTTTGTCAGCCTGAACACAGTCCAAGCCGGTACAACCCTCGACTTTTTCCTCAACTCTGATGGCTATGGTCGCAGCAATCCCAGACAGTTACACCTCGATGCCAGCCAGAACATTGGAGGGCATCAACAGGTCATGGCCTATCACCAATCGGGTTATCTCGTCTTAGCCTTTGAAGACGTTATCATTGATTGGGGCGGCAGTGACGAAGACTTTAATGATGTCGTTTTTGCCGTTGATATCGGTGAAGATAACCTGAATCATATCATTAAAGAACAAGTCCCTGAACCGACCCTTCTCTTCGGTTTGTTAGGAGTCAGTGGTGCCTTTTCCCTCTTGGGTCGTAAACGCGAAAATGCCTAAACTCGGGGTCTGACGGTGCTAATCAAACGTATTAAGGTGAGACCCGTCAGGTAAGATCAAGACATCATCCAAGTGGGGAGATCTAATCGCAAGCGATGAGGTCTCCTCGTTTTGCTGGCTCGACCCCAAGCCAGTAGTAGCATAGACGATCGCCCCAACCCCTCCCAGAATAACCATCCCCGTCACCGTTCCCGCTAGGAACGGACCCCATCGAGAGGGCGATCGCCTCGGTTGTACCGCCGTCAATGGCAATTGTTTGCGTAGCATCTGTTGCTGCTTGTCGAGGCGATCGCAGGTTTGCTGAATCTCCCCCCAGAGGGGACTCGCCTCCCCCTCCGATGACATCGGCTGCGATGATCCCAGGGCCGACAACTCGGCGATCGCCCTCTGATAGTCAATCAGCAAGGTATCGGTGGCCGCCAAACCGCGCTCAAAATGCTGTTGGGCCATGGCCACCAACGTTAACGCCAGCTTACTCCCCACACGACTGTTGCTGAGCAACCGCTGCCAATGTTGGCGATGAATCATCAACAAAGTACTGGGACTCGTTGCCCGTAAACTGCTGCTATAAGGGCGTTCTAAGATAAATTCTAGGGCATTAATCGTTTCTCGGGATTTGACAGCTCCTAGCAGCAATAATTGACCGCTATCGGCTTCCTGGAGCCGTTCAGCCCCTCCCTCCAAGAGTAGCCATAAATAATCACTGGGACTCCCTTCAACAAAAATCAACTGTCCCGTCTCCGCTTCAGAGAAACTAGCCGCCTCAAGCAGATGCTGCCGTTCACTATCCGATAAATTCTCAGTCAGGGGAGTCTGTTTGAGGAGGCTTAAGAGGCGATCGCAGTCCATGAACAATTCACAATGAGCAAAATTACGAGAAACTAGCTAAGGATACGGGTTAGGGGCTAAGTTTGACCAGAACTTGGGCGCGGTGGACTCCGTTCTCACTGCCTTCAGTCGTCAGCAGGAGCGATCGCACATGATCAAACAGCGGATTCCCCGTCAGTTCCAACACCCGCAAAAATGGCAATTGCTGCCGCAAAGGTCCCTGACTCTGTTGCCAATTGAGATACAAATAGCCATCATTCTCCTTCGGAAGCAACGGTAACTCCTTACGAAACTGACCATTGGCGAACAGAGAGTTACGCCGAGGAGACGTATAGGCCCAATCAATAGCCTCAATGGAACTAGCTAAGAGACGATAGTTATTCAACTGTCCCCGGACCCCCAAAACATCCGCCTCTAAGCGTAATCGCAAATTGCCTTCCGTGGTTTTTCCCTCTCGGGTCATCAAACGAGTCCAGGCCAGAATCCGATGTTGATCCTTGAGGGTAAACGGTCCGACACTATAGCCATTGGCCGCCGCCGCCTCATCAAGCCGTTCAATGGCCGCCTCAGATTGGGGTTCGTTTTCGGGCGGATCATCGGCCACGAAGATCCAATCTAAACCATCCTGGTCCACATTAGGCAACAAGGCCAGAGCATAATCCCCCGTTACCCAACTAAAAATATCCGCCTCTAAGGAAATTCCCCAGCGGTTTTCCAGTTCCGCGAGGGGTTGAGTCAGTAATCGCGAGAGCAAATCCTCCCCAGATACCGCTTGAGAGAGGCGACGCCAACGACTGGCTAAATCATGGCCCGCCAAGACCACAGCACTCTCTTCGGGGATGTAGTTCAACGCCGCCACAGGATGGTCTAAGTCGGGGTTGACGGTACTCTCATCGTTATTGCTGGTCCAGACGGTATCCGCTAAGAGTCCTTGACGGGTCAGACCTAAACCAATAGCCAGGGTATCGGGGAGTTGAGAGTCAGGTTTGACCGAATCTCCCCCTAACCAACCACTCAGTTGTGGCACATCGGCCAGGACTAGGCCGATGCGTTGTTGGTCCAATCGGGCGATCGCCTTCTGATAAGTTGGCGATCCTTGCAAGTTCAAATCCTCCACCTGAGCGTCATTGATGGCTTTACGCAGAACCTCTGGCGCGTTGGCGAACAAGACAAAGCGATCGCCCACCACCGCACTCGACCATTCTCCAGCACTTTCTTTGGCAAAAGGGTTAAAGTCTTTCAGTTGCAAGCCATCCCCCGTTGGAGGCAGCGTTTTACGGCTGTAGATGAGGTTTACCCCCTTATACTGCTCAAAGCGCAACTCTCGCCCAGAGACGGCCTTATTTTGCCAGAACAGATCCAAAAACTCCCGACTGCGTTCTCCGTCGCGGACCCCTAAGGCCAGGAGATATCCCGGTTGAGTGCCATTTTTGGGGTTGCGATCGAGGTCAGGGGTTGTCACCGCTAAGGTGATTTCCTCGCCCAACCAGGGTTCAATATCCCGCTCATAGTCTAAATTGGTATCCGTCAGCAAACTGGCTTTCAACCGCTCAAACTCAGCCTTGGCCCGGCCCCGTTGACGCAGTGGCGTGCGCAATTGCCGTAAATCTTGCAATTTCTGGGGATTGGTAAACAGCGACATCACCAGAGGCGCATCTTTAGGGAGAAACAAGGCCGCCGCCGGTTCACTCATCGGCGCACCTCGTAGCAGCGTCAGAGAACTTTGGAAGCCAAACCAATACACCGTCGAGATGACCGTGAGAAGAATGACCCCTAGAAGGGTGAGGGAGAGAGGAGACGAGGCGCGTGACTTCATAACAGTTCCTGAAACTTGACCCGATCGCCATTATTCCATTTGTTTCGGCAATTGCGAAATGATCCATAATGGGGACTGTTCGATGGTAGCCCCATCTCAACGCATGGTACAGATTAGCCGTGCTGGTGTGGGTTTTGCTGGCTCTATCCACTTCACTCCTCACCCTGGATTTTAAGTTATGGCACGTGGCGACCAGATTTATGTGATTCGTCCTTTCTTCAATCTCGATGGTTTGTATGAACACCATGGGATTGATTGCGGCGATGGAACCGTGATTCACTATTCCAAGCGGGAGGATGAGGCCACGGTTAAACGCACGTCGATGGAAGCATTTACCTGGAGTAAACCGGTTTATCTTCGCAGATATCCGGCCCATTATATTGCTGAAACGACCATTAGGCGTGCTGAAAGTCGTCTGGGAGAGCGCGAGTATAATCTACTGTTCAACAACTGCGAACATTTCGCCACCTGGTGCAAGACAGGAATCAGCGACAGCAAGCAAATTCGCAAGTTTGCCCCCCTGTTAGCCACCCTCAACCCGGATCAGTTATCGGGCAAAATTAACCAGTCCTTCCAAGAGGGCCATCAACAGGATGCCGCCGGAATGCTAGAGGAGGCATTAGGGGAGATTAAGGTGGCGTGGGATGACCTACAACCCCGCTACAATCAGGCTGTCCAGGAGATGCAGTCTTGGGATCAGGTGGCGCAAACGGCCCTGAGGCGCGATCGCGAGGATCTGGCCCGGGCCGCCCTCCACCGCAAACGCAAGTTTCGTCTCAAAGCCCAGGATCTCAAGCAACACCTCGATCGCCTGGCCAAAATGACGGAAAACCTCGTCCAACAACGCCAGACCATCAACAATTAGCGGCAGCCGCAAGAGCGCCCCCTGCCGGGAGAGGGCGACCATAAAGGTACGCCCCTACGTTGTTCCTGTTCCCTATCAACTATCAACTATTAACTATTAACTATTAACTATTAACTATTCCCCATTCACCCGCATTCGCCGACTCACAATCGTAATGCCTCCCTGGCGGACAATTGCCCCAGACACCCAATAGTCTCCGGCACCATCTTCGGCTTGGCCCACCTTGAATAAACCGCCAGCGTTGAGGGGTTCAAGTTCCAAAGCGTTGGGATTAAGATGAGTGTTGCGAGAAATTCGTTCTTGCATCGCGGCCCCCAGGATTAAATCGTCCCCGAGGGGTTCTTCCACGATCAAGTCAAAGTTATAGCGACTGTCGACTGAGGCTTCCAGAGGCAGGTTAACTTGGACATTGGGGGGATTGTCTCCTGAAAGGATGCGGATTTCTTCTTCGAGAATCTCCTGAGAGACAATTTGTTCATTTTCATAGGTTTGGCGCGATCGCACAGTCCCCTGAAGTTCAGTGTCCGGTAAATCCCTAGCTTGTCGGCCAACAATGCTGGTTTCGGTTTCGACTTCGTAGCCGTTCGCCGTCTCCTCCCAGGAGAGAATCTCGGTGTCGTAGCGTAGATTAGGGAACCGTTGCCAGAGTTGTTCGAGGGAGGTGCGAAACTCGTCGCGGCTGAGGCCATCAGCATGATCGAAGTCATTGCTGTAGAAGTCCATTAAGCCGTCGATATCCCCCTCGGTTGAGGTGGTATCAATACTCTCTAGGAGATTTTGCAGTTCACTTGGGGCGCTGTCGGGACTGTTGGCCCAACTCGGTACGGCGACTAGGGTGGAGGTAAGGCCCGAGGCGATCGCCCCAAAAATCAGGCAAGAGAGAAAACGGGGAAGGCGGCGTTGTAGGTTGGGAGTCTTGGAGGTCATAATCGACAACTACACAGAGGAATCGCCTCTAGTCTAAGGCCTAAAGCAAAAGACCTGCTACAGATGCTGTAACAGGCCTTTTGCTTTTTCAAAGTGGAGCCTACGGGAATCGAACCCGTGTCCGCCTTGGGTATTGACCTCACGATCATTCACAGGCTTAGCCCCGTTAACCCTTGGGGCGGGGACCGTCCCTTATCCCGGACGGCGGGATGCTCTGGTATTGTCTTAACTCAGTTCACTGACCAGAGACAGTGAATGAGTGCATCCGTTGGGGTTTACCTATAGCCTTTAACGGAGTCGGACTATAAGTGCTCGAACCTATTGGAGGTTTTTTCTAAGCAACCGCAGCTGCTTTGCGAGCGAAAGGAACGATGTTGTTCGCATTTACTTTTTGTTTTGAGCCTTTGATTTACGAGAGGAGACTCACTCTCGGCCTGCATCACGCTTCGGGTTTCCCCAACACGTCGAAACCATGAAGGCCCCTCGTGGGTGGCGTGAATGCTATCGTTTCCTTTCTGGATCTCTTATTATAAGGGCAAATTCCAGAAGTGACAACTGTAGATTAGGAATCGCCTCTTGCCATCCCCTCTTGGGAGGGGTTAGGGGTGGGTCATGCCTCTTGCCTCTTGCCTCTTGCCTCTTGCCTCTTGCCAAAGCTTACCACTTCAGC
>LJZT01000075.1 GCA_001314905.1 Phormidium sp. OSCR | reverse complement strand
TTCAAAATTCATGCCATAGATGGCCGTAGGGGCGAACCGCAAGTGGCGCGCCCTCCCCCAGTGTTGATGTATAGCAAACATATCGAAAATTGGTATAAGGTTGAATTGCATCATCCAACAGTTAGACTAGCTCTAATTTACTGTTGATTCTAGCCATTAGATTGAGCGCCTAATCACCTTAAACTGCTTCGCAATAGCGTAAAAACCCCTCAGGATAAAGCGTGAGTTCCCCGGAACGGAATTTTTCGATGTCAACCCAACGGGCAATTTTCTTACGCTTACCTTCTAGGAATGGGATTTCTTCCCGTTCATAAAAGGTTTTATCCACAAAGTCACAGCGATATAATTGGATGATTTCGTGACCACTTTTGCCTTGATACTCAAAGATATTTTCAAGGCAATCGAGATATTTTATGTTGGTTAAATCTGCCTGTATTTCTTCTTGAAATTCTCGTTTTAGAGCCGTTAGGCTAGTTTCTAAAAAATCTACACCTCCCCCTAAAGCGCGGTAAAACTCCTGTTTTTTTTTGGGATCGTAGCCTTGTGACAAAAAAAGGCGATCGCCATCCCGAATCAGTCCCAAGGCAATGACGCGAATGGAATTATACTTACCCATGTTGGAGTGTTTGGCTTAGTTATAGTCGGCAAATTGGGCGGTGTGAGAGCCGGGAATGGGCCAGTCTTCGTTTTCGCCGCCGATAATCAGACGAGGAATGCTGACATAGTCCAGGCTGAGTTGACGTAGGGCGTTAATCAGCACATCGAGGGCGATCGCATCGCTCGTTCCTAAGTCAAACCAACAACGTCCCCAATTTCCCTGATATTCAAACTCACCCATATTGTGCATCAGGGCCAGGATAGCGCTGTTGGCGTTGCGATCGCTGTAGTCCATATAACTGATATCCAACCCTTCATCCTGCACTTGCAGATTTTCCGCGTTGAAACCGCCGAGTTTACCGAGATAAAACCAGGATTCAAACACTTGTTCCACATATTGCTGTTCAGCGGGGGAGGGGTTGTTGTCAAACTCCAACCAAAACCAAACATCAAAGGGATTAAATTCGCGAAACTGAACATCCATAGGGCGATCGCACTCGGGATTAACATCAGGTCAACTACCTAGCTTAGCGGCTTGAGGCCTGTTCTGCATCCACCCGTCGCTGGGCCTGATCTCGTTCCCGTTGAATTTGGCGGACTAATTCAGCCGGAAGTTGCGCTTGCATCGCTAAGGCGCGATCGAACCAGGGTAGACTGGAGGCGCGATCGCCGCGATCGACATAAATTTGCGCCTTGAGATACATCACCTCAGGATTCTCAGGTGTCAGTTCCAAACTCCGATTCACCGCCGCCATAGCCTCATCGAAGCGATCGAGATCCCGAAATCCCACCGCTAACCCTCGCTTAGCCAGATATTCAGGAGCTGCATAGTCTTGAAGACGTTCAATGGGCCGTTCAGGATTAGAAAAGGGAAGATTGGCCGCTAACATCAGATCCATATAGCCCTTAATGATGTTGAGTTCAGGATCTTCAGGATTGACTTCAGCGGCGCGATCGAGATGGCGAAACACTTGCTGTAACTTCGACAACGCCGTGGGCACCCCTCGTACAACTCCCTCAGTTTTCAGAACATAGGCCCCTTCAAAGAAATGGCCCACCGCCAGATAAAGATTACCCCGCAACGGATCATCCGCGACTAAGGCTTCGGCCCGTTCTAGGGTTAAGCTGGCGTAGTCTTGGAACTCACTCGGGAGATTGTCAGGATCTTCGAGATATAGCAACGAAGCCTGCATCGCATAGAGTATCGGGTCTACATTCGCTTCCGATAAGGCAAAATCCACCCGCTGAGCCGCCAGGGGATAGTCCCCAACCCGGAAAAAGGCTTCAAAGGCCTGTTCGGTGGTATCACTAATATCACGGGGGTTTTCACTGCGGAAGGGGTCACCGGCCCAGACTGGGGTTAGCCAAGTTCCCAAGGCGATCGCCACCACACTCACCCCTCCCCCCAGTCGAGATATCCAGCCAAGTTGGTTACGCATGGTCATCGGGGATTCTCCCAAAACTCTAACTTCTCAGTATAGTTCAGGGGACGGAATCCTTGTCCGGCTTGGTTTGCCCCCCTCAACTGTCTTGTACGGAAAAACATCAGACAGGCGATCGCCCATCTGATGAATCAAGCCTTGACTACCGCTGTCTGACTCATCTGGAGAATCAGAGTTCCGCCAACTCGTGATTCTCACCGATCAATCCAGTCTTGAGGCTTCAGGCTTGCAGTCCTCCTTTAGACTCCCGTTCAAACCAATCAATAATCTGCTCCACCGTAATCTCTGCCAGAGGTTGTTCTGTTTCCTGGCAAATTTGCACCAGAGGCCTCTGAGACGCTACCACTAAATTACTAAAAAAGGTCGCAAAACTGGCATCCACATCCACCTGTTCCTGAATCGTAGGATCTTGTTGAATCCAATCCGCCACCTGTTCCGGGGTGATTTCGTCCGCTGGAGTGTTGCTGGTTTCAGAAATTTGCTGAAGTGACCTTAAAGCATAAATTGCCAATCTTGTCAAGAACTTTTCTTGGGAGGATAAAAGAGCAGCATCAACCTTAGCTGCTTCATCCGGTTGTAAAAACTCAACCGTAATCGGAGAGGGAGTAGTCATGGTGACGTAAAAACAGGCACATCTGGTTTTAGGCTATCCCAAATTTGCCTCTCCCCCCTAAGACGCCTCCGACTCAATCAGATAACCGCAGCGATTTTCCCCATCAATCATCCAATGGGTTCGCTGCACCTGACAATCCGGCAGTGCGCGAGCAAACATATCCAACTCATAGCCACAGACACTGGGGAATGACTCCGCCACATTAGAAATCGCGCAGTTATACTCCGCCACCACAAACCGGGGCGCTCCCTTCGCGTTGGGTTCCAACTCCACCAGTTCGGCCATATAGCCTTCCTGGCGGCGTAACTCCACCAAATTAGCGATTCGTTCCCCTAAGGGAGCTTCTCCGAGTTGCTGGCGATAGGCCAGGGCCTTGCGTCGCCATTGCTTCCCTAACACCTCGCCAACCCCCTCTTGGCCCACCGTCTCCGCCAGAGTATCCAAGAGGGAGACCGCAAACTCATCATAATGGTGCGGGAAGCGATCGCGTCCGGCTTCCGTCAGCTCATAGACATGTTGAGGACGGCCCATCCCCACCTGCACCGAGCCATGTTGAATCAGCCCCTCACCTTCCAAGTCCTTCAAATGGCGTCTAATCGCCTGAGGGCTTATTTTCAGCGTTTCTGACAGGGTTTGCGCCTTAGCACGACCTTGTTTAAGCAAATAGTAAAGGATATCGTCCTTTGTCGATGGATTCTGTGTGGTTGCCCTCATATTCCTTATCCCTAAAGCCAATACAGCAGTACAGTCAGCAGCGTATGATATAAATGATGCCTGAGACTTTGACAACTTGCCTGTTGTTAAAGTAACCTACAACTAGGGATATAAACAACAGCCAAGTTGCTTTAGACTCCATTATAGACAAAGACGTTTATCGACTCTGCCCTATGACTGCACCAACCAACCCTCAGCAGGCGACCGACAAAAACCTAGATGCCATGCGGCGCTTTTCCGAACAGTACGCCAAACGCACTGGGACTTACTTCTGTTCGGACTTGAGCATCACCGCCGTGGTTATCGAGGGCCTAGCCAAGCACAAGGATGAGTTGGGTGCGCCCCTATGTCCCTGTCGTCACTACGAAGACAAAGAGGCCGAGGTGAAGGCCACCTATTGGAACTGCCCCTGCGTCCCCATGCGCGAGCGTAAAGAATGCCACTGTATGCTCTTCCTCACCGAAGACAACGACTTCGCCGGGCGCGAGCAAGCCATCACCAACGAACAAATCCGCGCCACAACCAACCAAGCTTAGGACAAGGTTCAACGTCCTAGACCTCTCGGGCAACTCCCAGTGAGGTCTCCCATCCCCCATCCCCCCAAACCCACCGCGCAACGAGAAATAACCAGTCATGAGTGCCAGCGTTAAAACCCTAGTCAACCAACCCTACAAATACGGTTTCACCACCGACATCGAAACCGACAGCATCGCACGGGGACTCAACGAAGATGTCATCCGCGCCATTTCCCTCAAAAAGAACGAGCCGGAGTTTATGTTAGAGTTCCGGCTCAAAGCCTATCGTCAATGGCTGAAGATGGAAGAACCGGACTGGCAACACGCCAGTTACCCTCCCATTGACTATCAAAACATCGTCTACTACTCCGCCCCCAAGGTCAAAGACGAGAAAAAGAAAAGTCTCGATGATGTTGACCCCACCCTCATCGAAACCTTCGAGAAGCTGGGGATTCCCCTCTCGGAACAGAAGCGTCTGGCCAACGTGGCGGTAGATGCCATTTTCGATAGCGTCTCCGTCGCCACCACCTTTAAAGAAAAACTTGGCGAAGCGGGAGTTATCTTCTGTTCCATCTCCGAGGCTTTGCAAGAACACCCGGAACTGGTGAAAAAATACATCGGCAGTGTGGTTCCCGTCGGCGATAACTACTTCGCTGCCCTCAACTCCGCTGTCTTCACCGATGGGTCCTTTGTTTTTGTTCCCAAAGGGGTAACCTGTCCTATGGACTTGTCCACCTACTTCCGGATTAACAACGGCGATTCGGGACAGTTCGAGCGGACTCTAATTGTGGCCGAGGAAGGGGCATCTGTCACTTATCTCGAAGGCTGTACCGCCCCCATGTTTGACACCAACCAACTCCACGCCGCCGTGGTAGAATTGGTGACCTTGGATGACGCGGAGATTAAATACTCCACCGTGCAAAACTGGTTCGCCGGGGACGAAAACGGTAAAGGTGGTATTTACAACTTCGTCACCAAGCGGGGACTCTGTAAAGGGAAAAACTCGAAGATTTCCTGGACGCAAGTCGAAACCGGTTCGGCCATTACCTGGAAATATCCCAGTTGTGTTCTCGTCGGCGATAACTCCGTCGGTGAGTTCTACTCCGTGGCCTTGACGAATAACTATCAGCAAGCCGATACGGGAACCAAGATGGTGCATATTGGCAAGAACACCAAAAGCACCATTATCTCGAAAGGGATTTCCTCTGGGAAGTCCAAAAATAGCTATCGCGGCTTGGTGAAGATGGGACCGAAGGCGGAAGGGTCGCGCAATTACTCCCAATGTGATTCGATGTTGATTGGGGATAACGCTGAGGCCAATACGTTCCCCTATATCGATGTTCAGAACAATCTGGCCAAGGTCGAACATGAAGCCTCGACTTCCAAAATTGGCGAAGACCAGTTGTTCTATTTCGCTCAACGGGGTATCTCGGAAGAAGATGCGGTCTCCATGATTATTAGTGGCTTCTGCCGCGATGTCTTCAATGAGTTACCGATGGAGTTTGCAGCCGAAGCCGATAAACTCCTGAGTCTGAAGCTCGAAGGCGCTGTGGGTTAGTTGGCTTGGGGTTCCGTCATTCTCTTTGGGGTGGCGGAACCACAGAGTCACAGAGGACACAGAGTGTTTTGCAGATTTCAAAGCGTTTAAAAGAGAGTATCTTGACAAGAGCTTGCTGTGAAAGCTTGCTGTTGTGAGGGCTAATATGTTTTAGGGGCGAGAAAGTCCCGGATTCGTAGAATCAAATACCCCTAGGTTGCCCGTTATTAATCCAGACTTTTACCTCAGAATCACTGTTGAATTAAAGCACCATGATTGTTGAAAACAGCGACGTTATTCTTTCAGTTAAAAATCTCAATGCGACGGTTGAGGGAACGCCAATTCTTAAAGACCTGAACTTGGAAATAAAGGCAGGTGAAATCCACGCCATTATGGGACCCAATGGCTCAGGAAAGAGTACCTTTTCTAAAATCCTCGCCGGACATCCTGATTACGAAGTGACCAGTGGCGAAGTGATTTACAAGGGGCAAAATCTACTGGAACTCGAAGCCGATGAACGGGCGACGGCTGGGGTATTCCTGGCGTTCCAATATCCCATTGAGATTCCTGGGGTCAGTAATTTAGACTTCCTGCGGGTGGCTTATAACTCCCATCGTAAAGCCCAAGGCTTGGAAGAACTCGACACCTTTGATTTTGAGGATTTAGTCGAGGAAAAACTGGATATTGTGAAGATGCGGGCGGAGTTCTTGACTCGCAGTGTCAATGAGGGCTTCTCCGGTGGGGAGAAAAAACGCAATGAGATTTTGCAGATGGCGTTGCTCGAACCCACGTTAGCAATTCTCGATGAGACGGATTCCGGGTTGGATATTGATGCCCTAAAAACCGTCGCAGGTGGTGTGAATCAGTTGGCGCAACCGGACAATTGCACCCTAATGATTACTCACTATCAACGGTTGCTCGATTACATTATTCCCGATTTTGTCCATGTCATGTATGACGGGCGCATTCTGACCACTGGGGATAAAGATTTAGCCCTGAAACTCGAAGAACAGGGCTATGATTGGGCGATCGCCGAATTTGCAGCAGTAGGGGTATAAGGCATTATGAGTTTGAAAACAATCAGCAAAACCAACATCACCTCCTTAGCCGAGTTGCTGAACCTACGTCAGCCGGTCGTGAGTGATGACGAGGTTCTCAACCCGATTCGCGATCGCCACCAGGCCCGAGTCCAGGAACTCGCCCTCCCCACCACGCGCGATGAAGCCTGGCGGTTCACCGACTTATCCCAACTGACTCAGGTGGAGTTTACCGCCGCACCCTCACCCCAGGTGGAGTGGCCCCAAATCGAGATCAACCTGCTTCGTGAAGCCCCCGAAACTCGACTCGTCTTTGTCAATGGGGCCTACCGCGATCGCCTCTCGAACCGCCAAGGCTTACCCGAGGGACTCTATGCTGGGAACCTAGGAGAACTTCCTCCTGAGCAAAAAGCCAAGCTAGAGAACTACCTCGCCAAACAACCCGGCCAAGAAGATGTCTTCACCGCCCTAAACAGTGCGAGTTTCCAAGATGTCGCCGTGATCTGGCTCCGTCGTGGAACGGTACTGGAGACCCCCCTACAACTGTTGTTTGTCTCCGTTCCCGGTGAACAGGCGATGTTGACTCAACCTCGCTGTTTGGTGGTGGCTGAGGCCAATAGTCACCTCACCCTAGTCGAAGAATATATTTCAACCGTTGAAGGCTGTCCCGACGCTCAAGCGGTCGCCTATCTCAATAATGCCGTCAGTGAAATTTGGCTTGAGGATAACGCCGATGTCAGCCATATTCGGTTACAACGGGATAACGGATCTGCCTTCCATATCGGCAAAACAGCCGTCACTCAAGCCCGAGATAGCCGCTACACCTGTCACACCCTGAACCTGGGGTCACAACTGTCTCGCCATAACCTGGATGTCTATCAAACCGGGCCGGGAACCGAAACCGCCCTCAACGGGTTAACCTTAATTGGTAAAGCGCAAACCTCCGACAGTCACAGTACGGTCATTTACGACCATCCCAACGGCACTGTCAACCAGCTTCATAAATGTATTGTCGGCGATAAAGGTCACGCGGTGTTTGATGGCCGGATCGTGGTCATGAAAAAGGCCCAACTCACCAACGCCAATCAACTTAACCGTAATTTGTTGCTGTCGCCTAAGGCGCGAGTCAACACCAAACCCCAGTTAGAGATTGTGGCCGATAACGTCAAATGCAGCCACGGTGCGACGGTGAGTCAACTCGAAGCTGATGAGGTGTTTTATCTGCAAAGTCGTGGTTTAGACAAAACCACCAGTCAAAATCTCTTAGTTGATGCTTTCGCCGCCGAGATTTTGCAAGAGATTCCCGTGAAATCCCTGCAAACGGCGATCGCCCAATGTGTCGCCTGTCGAACCGTTAGCTATTAGGGCTATTATAGGGCGCACCACTTGCGGTACGCCCTATATCTCTCATCTACGGCCTTCCCTGTTCCCCGTTCCCTGTTCCCTGTTCCCTGTTCCCTGTTCCCCGTTCCCTGTTCCCTGTTCCCTGTTCCCTGTCCCCCCCCTATGACCCTCGCCACTGCCCAAACCCTAGCCGATCGCACCCGCGCTGACTTCCCGATTCTGCATCAGGAGGTCAATGGCAAACCTCTGGTGTATCTGGATAATGCCGCCACCTCTCAAAAGCCCAAAGCGGTCATCGACGCTTTATCTCACTACTACAGTCGGGATAACTCCAATGTCCATCGTGGGGTTCATGCCCTCAGTGCTAGGGCAACGGACAACTATGAAGGAACTCGGGATAAAATCGTTCCGTTCATTAACGCCGAGTCTCGCAATGAAATCGTCTTCACCCGTAATGCTAGTGAAGCCATTAACTTAGTGGCCTATTCTTGGGGGTTAAATACACTCAAAGCCGGAGATGAGATTATCCTCTCGGTGATGGAACACCACAGCAACCTGATTCCTTGGCAAATGGTGGCCCAGAAAACGGGGGCGGTGTTGAAGTTTGTCGGCCTGACGGAGACGCAGGAGTTCGATTTTGAGCAGTATCAGTCTCTTCTGTCGGAGAAGACGAAACTGGTGGCGGTGGTTCATGTCTCCAATACCCTCGGTTGTATTAACCCCGTGAAGGAGATTGCTGAACTGGCCCATCGGCAGGGGGCCAAGGTTCTCATCGATGCTTGTCAGAGTGTGCCCCATATGCCCATCGATGTGCAAGATATCGATTGTGACTGGTTGGTGGCATCGGGCCATAAAATGTGTGCGCCGACGGGGATTGGCTTTCTCTATGGCAAATTGGCGTTACTCGAATCCATGCCGCCGTTTCTCGGGGGTGGGGAAATGATTGCTGATGTGGAACTGCACTCGTTTACCTGTGCCGAATTGCCCCATAAGTTTGAAGCGGGAACCCCGGCCATTGGTGAGGCGATCGCCCTGGGAGCGGCGATCGATTATCTGATGGAGATTGGCATGGAGGCGATCGCCGACTACGAACATGACCTCTGCCGCCATCTCTACGACAAACTGGCCACAGTCCCGGGCCTAACCCTCTACGGACCGAAACCCCAAGCCGACGGCAGTGGACGGGCCGCCTTAGCCTCGTTCACCTCTGCCGATGTCCACGCCAACGACCTCTCGACCCTCCTCGATGAGTCTGGAGTCGCCATTCGCACGGGACATCACTGCACCCAACCGCTGCACAAACTGCTGCAACAAACCTCAACGGCCCGAGCCAGTTTCTACTTCTACAACACCCATGCCGAGATTGACACCTTTATCGCCAGTCTCAAGGACACGATTAACTTCTTTCAGAACATCATGGG
Organism: Phormidium sp. OSCR; assembly: GCA_001314905.1. GTDB lineage: Bacteria > Cyanobacteriota > Cyanobacteriia > Cyanobacteriales > Geitlerinemataceae > Sodalinema. Next base: position 12,685 of record LJZT01000075.1, on the reverse strand, counting down.
GTAGTCTTCAGACACTTCAGAATGAACGATGAAAATGCCAAAAACCCTTTTATGAAAGGGTTTTGAGCAACTATAGTTGTCTCTCTTGTTGTATCTATAATTGGCTGATTTAAAGGCAAATCGCGACCATGGACTCGAGCCTAGACTTAGGGGCGTACAGCAAATCACACGCCCCTGGTGAGGTTTTTGGGGTGAGTTAGATATCTTTCTCGCCCAACTCACGAATCATATGGTCAAACGGCTCATCGATGAAGCTGGTGTCAATTTCGGCTTCAGCGACTTTCGCCTTGACAATCTCTTTCAAAATCCCAATACCGATGACCGTGGGGCCAATCGCCACATTGAGGGAGTTATAGGTCTCTCTCAACCCCGTCAAGACCCGTTCATCGAGAACATCCGTGTCACCGGCCACCCAAGAATAGGTGGCATAGCGTAGATAATAGTCCATATCCCGCAAACAAGCCGCATAGCGACGAGTCGTGTAGGCACTCCCACCGGGGCGGATCAGTTCAGGCTGGTCATTAAACAGAGTTGAACCCGCCTCTTTAACCACCGCCGCCGCTTGACCGTTAATCAGGGCTGCGGCTTGAACCCGAGCCGTACCCGTTTCAAAATAGGACTTTAGGCGATCGATGGCCACACCATCAAGATAGCGGCCCGTAGAATCGTAGTTTTTAATCAGCGTTGTAATTGCGTCTTGCATGAAATGCCTCTTCGTTATAAGTATTGACCGATGGACTATAGCTTACCTCACCCTCTCAACATGAACGTTAAGGGGGAGGTGACTGGGAGCCACTGGACCCGGCTTCCTATAGTATTATTCCGTCCTGACCGCACAATGTTTAGAAAACTCAACAATCTTTCATAAATCCTCGGCCCCCATCCTGGAAAGCCGGCCATATCTAGGATATTTCTGAGATTTTTGCGAAAAAATGTATAAACCATTACAAATCATCGCCACAGCAATCCCTAGGATGAATCAGGTATTCGTCAGCACCTAGCCCCACCCCTGCGTGCGTCTTCCACGTACCGTCCGGAAAAGCAACTACTGGCAAACTCCAACGATTTTCGCGATTATAGGGAGAAGTAACCCATGCCTGAAACGCCACAAGACGTCCTGAACATGATTCAGGGTGAGAACATCGAACTGATTGACCTGAAGTTTGTTGATCTGTTCGGAATTTGGCAGCACTGCACGTTCCACCGCAGCCTCGTTGAAGAAGAATCCTTTGATGAAGGGATTGCCTTCGATGGCTCGAGTATTCGGGGCTGGAAAGCGATCAACGCCTCGGATATGTGTATGGTTCCCGACCCGAGCACAGCCTGGTTAGATCCCTTCATGGACACCCCCACGCTGAGCATGGTCTGTTCTATTAAGGAACCCCGTACTAACGAGTGGTATGAGCGTGACCCCCGTTCCCTGGCCGATCGAGCCTTGCAGTATCTGCAATCGACCGGAATCGGTGACACGGTGTTCTGTGGGCCTGAACCGGAGTTTTTTGTCTTCGATGATGTTCGCTACGACCAAAACGAACATGAAGGCTACTACCACGTTAATTCCGCCGAGGGGATGTGGAACTCTGGACGCCATGAAGAAGGGGGCAACCTGGGCTTTAAAACGGGCTACAAGCGCGGTTACTTCCCCGTTGGTCCGTCAGATACCCTGCAAGACATCCGTACGGAAATGCTCCTAACCATGGGGCGTTGTGGGGTTCCCATTGAGAAGCATCACCACGAAGTAGGAACCGCTGGCCAATGTGAACTAGGGATTCGTTTCTCGGATCTGATCAATGCGGCGGACAACGTGATGACCTATAAATATGTGGTCAAGAATGTTGCTCGTAAATACGGCAAATCTGCCACCTTCATGCCCAAACCGGTGTTCAACGACAACGGGAGCGGGATGCACACCCACATGTCCATCTGGAAAGACGGACAACCCCTGTTCTTCGGCGATAACTACGCTGATCTCAGTGATTTAGCCTTATATTTCATTGGCGGCTTGCTCAAACACGCACCCGCCGTCTTGGCCTTCACCAACCCCTCCCTAAACTCCTACAAGCGTTTGGTTCCTGGGTTTGAAGCACCCGTTAACTTGGCTTACTCTCAAGGAAACCGCTCAGCCTCGATTCGGATTCCCTTAACCGGTTCTAATCCCAAAGCTAAGCGGCTTGAGTTCCGTTGCCCGGATGCGAGTTCTAACCCCTATCTCGGGTTTGCCGCGATGTTGATGGCCGGACTCGATGGGATTCAGAACAAAATTGAGCCTGGCGAAGCCCTCGATGTGGATATCTACGAACTCAGCCCTGAAGAACTGAGCAAGATTCCCTCGACTCCGGGTTCCCTCGAAGGTGCGTTAAGTGCATTGGCTCATGACAGTGAGTTCTTGACCAAAGGTGGCGTCTTTACGGAAGACTTTATCGACAACTACATTACCTACAAGCTCGATAACGAAGTCAACCCCATCCGCCTCCGTCCCCATCCCTTCGAGTATATGCTCTACTACGATGCCTAAGTTGGGATACCTAGGCTAGGTGTTGGGATGGTTTCGTCCTAACTCTCTTCACAACCAGACGGAATTCCCCTCACTTCAGTGTAAGTGGGGGGTTTTTTGGGCAACACACCGAGGCTTAGGGCGCTAAACTAGGTTTAGCCATGGTTCGTTTCTATATTTTTGGTGATGTCATCTTCTCAACTACTCGATACTCGGACCACTAATTTCGGGGACTTAATCCGCAATGGCAAAATCTACCGAGTCCCGGCGTTTCAGAGAGATTACTCTTGGACAATCGAAAATTGGGAAGACCTCTGGCAAGATATTGAGTCGATTTATCAAGATTGCGATCGCAGTCATTATATGGGGGCAATTGTTTTACAGAACTCTCTCGACTCGGATAAAGAATTTACGATTATTGATGGTCAACAGCGGCTGGCAACGCTCAGTATTCTGGCGATCGCCATTCTTGACAAACTCCAAACCTTAATTAATCAAGGACAGGCAGTTGAGGAAAATCAGGAACGTCAAGACATTTTGCGGCGAACCTATTTAAGTGATAAAGACCCTCGTTCATTACGCTATTCGAGTAAGTTACTGTTAAATGCGAATAATAATGATTTTTATCAAAGCAACTTGATTAACCTGCGTCAGCCTAAAAATCAGCGACGGCTTACTAAATCTAATCAATTATTGTGGCAAGCGTTTGACTACTTCTCGAAATGCTTAGATGGACTCACTCACGTCATTGAGAGTGGAGAAGAACTGACAACATTCTTGACAGATGTGGTTGCCCAACGCTTGTTATTTATTCAAATCAACGTTCAAGATGAGTTGAATGCTTATACTGTTTTCGAGACCCTAAATGCCAGAGGCATTGAACTTAGTGCCACGGATTTACTGAAAAATTATTTGTTTTCCCTATTTCAAGGACCCGATGACTTACGAGAAGCTCAACGGCAATGGGGGAGGCTCGTCAATACCGTAACCATGCGCAAATTCCCAGATTTTTTGCGTTACTATCTAAGTCTGTTTCAAACTCGAGTCCGTAAAGATAGACTCTTTAAAATGATTCGTCAATCGGTGACGGACAATCAACAAGCGTTTGACTTATTAAATGACCTAGAAAATTATAGTGATGTATTTGTCGCTCTAGGAGATTCTCATGATGAGCTGTGGCGAGATCAGCCGGATTGCCAGCCTTATATCCGAGAACTTCAACTTTTTGGAGTGAAACAGGCGTATCCCACCTTGTTTGCCGCTTATGTCAAATTTTCCTCCTCAGACTTCCTGCGTTTGCTAAGACTGATTGGCATCCTATCATTTCGGTATCTTGTGGTGAGTCAACTCAACCCCAATGAGTTGGAGAAGATTTACAATGATGTGGCGATCGCCATCATGAACGAGCAAATCACAACACCACGAGATGTATTTAATGCCTGCCGCTCAATTTACGTTCCAGACGATAAATTTCAACAAGACTTTTCTTTTTTAACGATATCAACCAAGGGACGCAAAAAACGGGCCCAATATATCTTAGCCAAACTTGAAGAACATGAGTGCGGTCATCCCATTGAGCGTAATAGTTTTTCAATCGAGCATATCCTCCCCGAATCAGCCAGCGAGAGTTGGCGGCGGACATTTACGGACACTCAACTCGACGAGATGACCGATCGCCTAGGGAACCTGACCCTATTAGAGCCCAATTTCAATCGTGAGCTAGGTAATCAACCCTATGCCGTGAAGCAGCAAACCTACCAAAAAAGCCGGTACCGCTTAACCCAGAGCATTTCAGCCCAAGAATGGACGGCGGATAGCCTGGTCGATCGCCAAAACCATTTAGCGCGGCAGGCGGTTCAGATTTGGCAGGCTGATTTTGTGTAGAATAGTCGAGCTATACTTCGTCGAACAAGGCATCAACTGTGCGTATCTCACTCAACTGGTTGCAAACCCTAATTAACATTGATCTAACTGCCGATGACCTGGCCCATCGCCTCACTATGGCAGGGTTTGAAGTGGAGGAGATTGAAGAGCGCAGCACCTGGGCCGAGGGGGTGGTGATCGGTAAAATTGTGGGCATCGAGCCGCATCCCAATGCCGATAAGCTGCGGGTGTGCCAAGTCGATATTGGCAGCGGTGAGCCTCAGCAGATTGTCTGTGGTGCACCCAATGCGAAGGCAAATATCTACGTTCCGGTGGCGACAATCGGCACGAAGCTGCCTCAAGTGGATCTCAAGATTAAACCCACCAAACTGCGGGGAGTCCCCTCTAATGGCATGATTTGCTCCCTAGAGGAAGTGGGGTTAACCTCCGAGATTGACGGCATTCATATCTTTGCCGAGGGCGATGATAACGAGTTCCAGGACAAGATTGGCGCTGATGCTCGACCATTTCTGGGACTCGATGACTCGATTTTAGACTTGACGGCTACGGCCAACCGGGCTGATGCGCTGAGTATGGTGGGGGTGGCTCGGGAAGTGGCGGCGTTGACGGGGGATAAGCTGGAGTTACCCCAGGTTGAGGTCTCAGAAATTGCGTCTCAGGAATCTCTGACGGTTGAGGTGGCTGAAACTAAGGCCTGTCCGGCTTATATTGGCACGATGATTGAAGGGGTAACGATCGCCCCCTCCCCCGACTGGCTACAACAACGACTGCAAGCGGCGGGAGTACGTCCCATTAACAATGTGGTGGATATTACCAACTATGTGATGTTGGAATGGGGACAACCCCTGCACGCCTTTGACGGCGATCGCCTACAAGAACTCACCAGTCAAGATTCCCTGACGATTGGAGTTCGTTACGCCAACGATGAGGAAACCCTGACTACCCTCGATGGCCAGGAACGAACCCTTCAAGAAACCAATCTGCTGATTACCGCTAATAACCATCCGGTGGCCCTAGCCGGAGTCATGGGAGGGGGAGAGAGCGAAGTCCATTCAGGAACCACGAATTTGGTCTTAGAAGCGGCCTTATTTGACCCGGTGGCCGTGCGTCGTTCCTCCCGCGCTCAGAATCTCCGTAGCGAGTCCTCCTCGCGCTATGAACGGGGGGTAAACTTCGCCGAGTTAGAAACAGCCTGTCAGCGGGCGATCGCCCTCATCGGGGAATTAGCTGGCGGAACCCCGGTGGCCCAAGCCCAAGCCGACAGTCGCCCGGATCTGTCTCAAACCCTGACGTTACGGGTGGCCCGAGTGCGTCATGTCCTCGGTCCAGTGCATCTGGGGGATGAGGTGGGCGATCTCCCGGAAGCGGATATGAAGCAAATCCTCGAACGCCTCAACTTTGTCGTCGCTCCCACGCAAGAAACGGGAGTTTGGACGGTACAGGTTCCCCCCTACCGTCGCCGGGATATTGAACGGGAAATTGATTTAATCGAGGAAATCGCCCGTCTCTATGGCTACGATAACTTCTGCGAAACTCTGCCTAAACAGGGAACCCTGGGCCAGCTTTCCCCGGAATTTGCGCTGACGGGGCAGTTGCGGGAAGCGTTGCGCGGGGCGGGTTTGACGGAGTTAATTCACTATTCTCTGGTGAAGCCCACACAAGAGCAACAAATTTGCTTAGGGAATCCGCTATTTGCTGAGTATTCCGCCCTACGGACCGAACTTCTCCCCGGGATGATTGATGCTTTTGAGTACAATCTGAAACAAGGAAATGGGGCGCTCAATGGCTTTGAAGTTGGGCGAGTGTTTTGGAAAGAAGAGGACAGCTATCAGGAGAAAAATGTGGTGGCTGGGATTCTTGGGGGCGATCGCACTCAGGGACGTTGGTTACGGTCTGGGAAGGAACAACCCATGTCCTGGTTTGAAGCTAAAGGGGTGTTACAAGGGGTGTTCGATCGCCTAGGCTTAACGGTTTACTATCAAGCTGATGCAGGAGATGAACGATTGCATCCTGGGCGCACCGCTTCGATCTGGTTGCGGGGTCGTCAATTGGGACGCTTCGGTCAGCTTCATCCCCAGTTACGTCAGGAACGGGAACTTCCCGATGAAGTCTATGTGTTTGAGTTGGAGTTAAGCTTACTCCTAGAAGCTTTGCCATCGAGTCAGGTTCCTAAGTTTGAGCCTTTTTCCACGTTCCCCGCCAGCGATCGCGATTTGGCCTTTTTTGCGCCCATTGATGCGGAAGTTTTGGAGTTAGAAAAAGCCATGAGTCGGGCTGGGGGTAAGTTATTGGAGTCCGTGGAACTGTTTGATGAGTATCGCGGTGAGTCGGTTCCTGAGGGTCAGCGTAGTTTGGCCTTCCGTTTAGTCTATCGGGCCGGCGATCGCACCCTCAAGGATAAGGAGGTCGATACCGCTCATCAGAAGGTGCGCGATGCGATCGTTAAGAAGTTCAAGGTAGAACTACGGAGTTAGTCTCAAGCTGGGGGGAGGGGTGTAATCCTCTCCCGTTGGAGTTAGGAGCGATTTCCCCGTCTTGACAATCTAAAATCTCAGGTCATAATAGTCAGTAAAATTACGTAAAAGTGGGGTGCGATCGATGGCTCAACTTGCATTACCTAAGATTTTAGGGGGGCTATGTCTGTGGATCCTCAAGTAATCGAAGACGCGAAACAACCGAAAGACCAACAATCATCAGGGAACTCGGGTACTGGTCAACCCTTACCCTCTTTAGTTATGACCCCTGAAGGTGACGAAGAGGGAGTCATCACCACTCCAGACCCGTTTTTCGACAGGAATCAATTGCCTAATCACTGGACAGACAGGGGAATTGGGGAACGAACTAGTCTAGAAAATCTACCCGGTGTGACATGGGGGGAACGGACAGTTGTCAGCTCGGGGAACCGCGAAATCCCAGCGGGTTCCTATCGAATTGTCTGGCGGGGTGATCGCGGCTATTTCGCTCAAGCTGAGATTAGTTATCCCGATATCTCTGGAGAATCTCGGATTAGTGAGAGTCAGCTAGACAACTTCGATCTTGTCATCTATACCCCTGATGGACAAGTCTTAACGAGTGTTCAGCTAGATCCAGAAATAGGAGAGAGTGCAGATTTAGGGTTCCAGCTGTCTGCGGCTAGTAAGTTGAGAACTCTAACGCTCAATACTCCTGAAGGTATAACCTTCAGGTTTCACACGCCTCTGGACGCTGAAGCTGGCACAGCGCGTCTGATTAGTCTAGAACAAAATTTACCGGAGAATGACCCCAGTGGAGTGAGTCTAAGACTCGATGAGGGGGGAACTGTGGCCTTAATCAACCGTCAACCCGATCCCCTGACTCGAATGCAATTTGAGGAGTTCTTTGACGGGGACTTCTATCTGGCCAGCAACCCTGATATCGCCGAGGCGGTGGCGAACGGTGGCGTTTCTGATCCCTTAACCCATTTTCAACGTCATGGGCAATTTGAGGGACGCAATCCCAATGGCTTCTTTGATACCGCCTTCTACCTAGCCAATAACCCGGATGTAGCGGCGGGAGTGGCCGAGGGTTCGGTGGAATCGGCGGTGACGCATTTCATTAACCATGGGCAATTTGACTGGCGATCGCCCAATCCGGCTTACAGTGATTTTGCCTATCTGGTTCGCAATCCTGAAGCCTTAGATGCCTTGGCCTCTGGGGAGTTTACCACCCCTGTGGCCCATTTCCTCGAAGTGGGCCAGGATCAGGGATTCTCAGCGATTCCCTTGGCCTAATTTCTCCTCCAGGACTCGCCACCCTCTCACGGCTCGCCTTAAAATCGAATAACATCAAAACTAATGTGAGATGGCAAGGTCTTAGGAGCGTTTCAATGCTGGAACAGGAGTGGATTGACAAAGGAATGGCCCAGGCGAAGGCGGGAGATTACGTCGAAGCGATCGCCGCCTTCAGCGAGGCCATTGAAGCGAATCCCATCTCGGCGATCGCCTATCGTCAGCGAGGCTTAGCCTATTATGATGCCGGGCGTATTCATGATGCGATTTCCGACTATACCCAGGCCATTCAGCTTCATCCAGAGGATTTCGCCGCTCATTATGGACGAGCGATCGCCCGCTTGGCCTTAAAAAACTATACTGGGGCTTTATCCGATATCGAAGTTGCCCTACGCGTCAACGCCCAACACGCCGCCGGACAACGGTTGCGGGGAACCCTCTGTCGTAAACTCAATGATATCCCCGAGGCGATCGCCAGCTTCAAACAGGCCGCCCAACTGTATCTCGATCGCAAGGATAAAGACAATTGCCAAGCCTGTCTAACGGCGATCGCCCAAATTAAGCCTCAATCCCCACTCACAGCCTCAGCCTCTGCGGAAACCTCATCTCCTCCCACAATGCCAACTGTTGGGGATATCTACTCACAACTCCTCGATCGCATTCGTCACGGCGATGTCCAAAGCGCTCTCAAGGACTTAAACTGGGTCTTGCAAGCCGATGATGGCGATGCCCAGGCCCATTGCTGTCGCGGTATCGCCTACCTAAAACTCAATCAACCCCAAAACGCCCTCAAAGACTTTAATCGCGCCTTACAGCAGCAGCCAGATAACGCTCTGGCATTACGCAATCGAGGTAAAGTCCGCTTTCAACTCGGCGATCGCGCGGGAGGAATGGCTGACTTTGAACGAGCCTTGCAACTCAACCCCGATGATGTGCTGATTTACGTCGCCAAAGGAAACGCCTTTCGTGACGTGGGGGATTCTCGACAGGCGATCGCCAGCTACGAACAGGCGATCGCCCTCGACGATCACTGTGCTTCAATTTATCTCAATCGGGCCATGGCCTACATCCGCCTCGAAGAAACTCGCCAGGCTATCAACGACTATCAAACAGCGGTGTCTCTCTTCTGCGAGGCTGAAGACTGGGATAACTATAACGCCAGCTTAAAAAAGCTCAACGCTTTACAATCGGGTATTTCGAGTTCCATCACTTCGGACCAAACCCCAACAGCATCGAGTTCTGACCGCTTCGATTCTCTCAATTCCCCCCGCAAAGAACGCTTACGGATGCTTGTGGGGGGACATTGGGAAATTGCCGAACGTTTACTCGAACAGGCGCGACGTTACTATCCTAACCAAACCGAAGCCTGGTATCTCGACAAAGTGATTCAGGATCTAGAACGTAACTTTGAGACTTGATTTCCCCTCTCCAAACAAGTGGTTGCCAATTTCTAAACTGTCCTAAAACAGTCTCTGATTGTCAATCAATCCGGAAAATGGGGGTAACAGGGCGCATAAAACGGATGTCATCAACTGATGTAAACCCCAGGGGGATCCACCATGAAAAGTGCGCCAGAATGCCCACGTTGCGGTCGTCACAGTATTGTTCAGGAAAGCGAAACTCGCTGGACTTGCCTAAATTGCAATTTTTCTAAAAACTTGTCACACCATAGTTCTCGTCAGGATTCTCGTCATGAAAAGTTCTCCGATTCAGAGGACGAAAATAACGGCTGGTTTAGCATCTTTATCTTAGCTGGAATGCTTCTGATTGTGATGGTTGAAGTTGTTTATAGCCAAGACCTGGAGGAGCAATCGAGAGAACCATTGCCATCGGCGATCGCTCTCCAACATTTTCATTGACCATAAACCTAGCCCAGAACTCCCTAGAAATGGGATGCAAAGCCCGAGACAGTTGATTATAATAAGAAAGCGAGAAGAGGAAAAAGGGACGCTCATGTCCCTTTTTTTTGTGTCTAATACCACTTTCCCAAAATGGGATTAAACAAGTTTGATCAGAAATCTAAACTCTGTCTCTAGCCCTAACCGACAAGTCCTGATACTTAACTCTCACGTGACGTTCTGGGTCGTCTATGCCACACTGAGACCATTCTCAGACCATTCTCGACCCATCAGAAGCTCTTTCCCGGCTTAAAGGACTCTCCCTATGGTGACGCGTTACCTGACCCTGACCGTTCTTCTCTCCACTGTTTTGGGCATCTCACCCCTATCAGCCCAAACCGAGGACAGGCCGGAACCGGCGATCGCCGCCCCCGACGTGACGCAGCATCTCCCCGCTAATGCAGCCCTGGTTCTGCTACTGAATCGCCCCCAAGCCTGGGATTCCTTTAACCGCTTCGAGGCCCTCGATTCCATAGTTGAAGTCTTCAACGACCCGGGATTGTTGCCCTTTCTCCCTGTTGTCACTCTCCAAGAGGGGGAAATCCTAGACCCCTGGATTGACGATTGGAGTGCCACAGCAGTGATTCCGCTATCCTCGATTGAGACAGAAACAGCAGCCGCAACGGTCACCTTGATGGCCATATCTGATGAAGCCGCCTTCGCTGACTATCTCACTCGCCTAGAAGTCGACTATGGCACATCAGCCAGTCAGGAAACCTACAACAACATCCCCATTCAAGTCTTCCCCCAGGTAGAGGTTGTCCCCGATCCGATGCCGACTCCTCCCTCTCCCGAGGTGTGGCAGGATAATGGGGAGTCTTGGCCCGCTAATCCCCCCCTAGAAAAGTATCTCAGTCGCCTGTCTCACCCCCTCAAACAAGTTTGGACAGCGATCAAGCAGGGAGAGGGATTTGAAGACCCTGATTTCCCGCCAGAGTTCGAGTTTCCCCAGACGGCGATCGTTAAACCCAGCGTGGCGATCGCCCGTCTCCCTAATAATTTAGTGGTTGTGGCCCCAAGTTCCAAAGATATCCAAGGCTATCTAGATATGGCGAGTTTGGCAGTTCCCCTAGCCGAGAATCCTGAATTTCAGAAACTGCTGTCTCATCCCGACTTCAGCAACGCCGTCGTGGGAACCTATGGGAACTTTAAACAACTTGCCCAACTCAGCCGCCAGGTGGACACTCAATCGCCACCAGGATTCCCTCCTCTCCCCAGTGGATCAGGCTTATCGGAGGTGGCGGATCTCTATGGTCAAACCTATCTGAGTTTTAACGCCCTGATTTGGGCCGATGAAGCCGGTGGCCGGTTTCAATTTCGCAGCGATTACCGGGACCCCCAACCGGAGATAGCGGCCCGTTACCAAAACCCTAATCGTCTCCTCTCTCGACTTCCGGGAGGAACCTATGTTGCCACCAATGGTATCAATCTCGGCCAGTCTCTATTAACCCTCGTCTCCACAGTCGAGAAGATTCCTGAAATCGCCTCACTTCTTGATGGGGTACGCCGAGAGATTCGTCAGGCGTTAGGTTTGGAACTGCAAGACCTGTTGCAATGGATGGATGGGGAGTTTGCCTTATTTCTCTATCCTCCCATTGGGGGGAATCAGAATGCGTTATTCCCCTTTCTTCCCTTTGATATTGGTCTTTATCTCGAAACCGGCGATCGCCCCGCCGCTGAACAGGTCTTATCAGCCCTTGATAACTGGATTCTCAACATTAGTGAGGGGGTTGTCGAGATTTCTACAGAATCCCTTGAGAATCAACCCTTTACCAGTTGGAATCTACCGATGGGATTGGAGGATGAAACCTTCAGTCAAGTGGCCCATGGCTGGATTACTGAGGATACCCTATTACTCACGACAGGAATGGCATCTGTGACTCGTCTGTACCCCCAGCCACGAGTTCCCTTGTTAGACAGTTATAACTTCCAGACGGCGATCGCTCCCTTCCCCGACAACCGAACCAGTTTGGCCTACTACAACCTCGGGGCGATCGTTGCCGCAACTAGCAACTTGTGGCGGTCTCCGACGGCGGAGTTTGACGGAATGACACCCGTAGAGGGGGAGGGACAATCCACCGATCCCTTTTTTGAGTTTCTCCAATCTTTACGCAGTTTGAGTTTAAGCGTGTCCATTGACGAAGAGAGAGAACAACTCGATATTCGCCTTGTCCTTTCTCCCAAGTGATACTAGAAAAAGAAGACCTTTCGAGGCTACTAAGATAATTAAAACTTCATATTTCATCGAGTAACTTTGCTTTTTTACCTTAATCCGCGAGAAGGCTCACGTTGTAATCTTTGATTCAACGTGAACGTGAACGTGAACGTTGAGATGAATCGCGGCAACAATTGTAGTACAATGTGGTCTAACCCCGACAGAGTGACTGAACGGTGTCATGCTGGTATTTGAGGCCAAACTAAAAGGAACCCAAGAGCAGTACGAACGGCTAGATGAAGCCATTCGTACTGCTCGGTTTGTTCGTAACAGTTGCCTGAGATACTGGATGGATCACAAGGGAATTGGACGGTATGAACTGAGCGCCTATTGTGCGGTTCTTGCCAAGGAGTTTCCTTGGGCAAAAAAGCTAAACTCAATGGCTCGTCAAGCCTCGGCGGAACGAGCCTGGTCAGCCATCGCCCACTTCTACGATAACTGCAAGAAA
>LJZT01000074.1 GCA_001314905.1 Phormidium sp. OSCR | reverse complement strand
GGACGGGGTTTCGGGGCAAAAATGCTCTGGGGCTAGACAAACCTGATGAAGCAAGAATCCCCCGTTATAATCTTTGATTTAACGGCGGGAGTGTCAACTTAAGCTAGTTTAGAGTGCGCTCAGTCGAACCCTTAGAGGTTCTCCTCCAAGACTGAGGCGGGGTGAGTCTCTGCAAATTAAGAATTTCTATTAAATTTGACGCACATCTAAAATATTGCGGGTAAAATATCACTACGCTGACTTAACCGTCGAACACACTCACACACCCCCAAACCCTCTCACGTAACCGAACTGACATCTTAAACACACTTACCCCATTACATATGCCTGCAATCGGAAGAAAACGACAACGGGACTTACCCCAAATCAACGAGCGGATTCGTTTCCCCCAAATCCGGGTCATTGCCACAGATGGCGAACAGTTGGGGATTATGACACCGGCCGAGGCGATTACCGTTGCCGAAGAAAAGGACTTGGACTTGGTCTTGGTCAGTGATAAGGCAGACCCCCCGGTTTGTCGGATCATGGACTACGGCAAATACAAGTTTGAGCAGGAGAAGAAAAATAAGGAAGCCAAGAAGAAGCAGCATTCTTCCGAACTCAAGGAAGTGAAGATGCGCTACAAGATTGAGGATCACGACTACATGGTGCGCGTCAAGCAAGCCCAACGGTTCCTCAAAAGCGGTGACAAGGTTAAAGCCACGGTCATGTTCCGGGGACGGGAAATCCAGCACACGGATTTAGCCTACCAACTCTTGGAACGGTTGGCCAAAGATCTCGATGACATGGCAGAAGTTCAACAACGGCCGAAACGGGAAGGACGCAGCATGATGATGATGCTGGCCCCGAAAAAACAATCTTAACTGCGATCGCCGTGGATTGAACAGTGTCAGACCGTTAAGCAAAAACTCATGTCGATTCGTCCTGATGTCTTTTTATTCTGGTGAGCCGAAAGGCTACACTGGAGGGCAGGTCGTGCGCCCGGCTTATCAGCGAGGGAAGACCCGGTCGAGTTTGTCTCCGGAATTCCTGGCCCAGCCTAAGCTGGACTTCCCCTAGATCCCATCCTGGGATCGATCGCGGGTGGCGTTCGACTGCGACCCACCGACATCAGGACGAGCTAGGCTGAATGGAACTTAAAAACTGGCAATTCAACCAAGGGGGCTGGAAACAGCAGGTGTTGCAGTGGCTCAACCTGCGCCCAGAGGATGGAGAGCGAACCCTATTGATGTTCGCCTTTTACACCGCCACCTCTATTGGTCTGTTATGGCTAGAAGCCGTCACCTATGAGCTATTTTTGGCCCGCTATGGAGCCGAATCCCTGACAATCATCTACATTGCCGGGGCAGCGATTGGTTCAGGGTTAGGGTTCTTCTACTCCTGGTTGCAAGAGATTCTCCCCATGAGGCGGGCGATCGTGGTGATTGCCCTGCTCATGGCCATTCCCGCCTTTGTCTTCCGCTTTGGCTTAGAACTGCCGATTTTGTTTGGCATTACCGTCTTCGCCATGCGGCTCTGGATTGATGGAGCCTATATTCTCAACGATCTCAACACCTCCATCACCGCCAACCAGCTTTTCAATATCCGGGAGATCAAACGGACCTATCCCATTATTAGTAGTGGTATCCTCCTGGCTGACGTGCTAGGGGGATTTTCCCTACCCGTCGTCATTGCCAACTTTGGTGTCCGTAACGTCCTGTTTGTCGCCTGCTTCATGTTGGTGGTGGGGGCCTTACTCCTGTTGTATCTAACCGAAAACTACCGTCAGGCCTTTCCCGACGCGGCTCGTCGCACCGAAGAAGACGATCCCTCGGATTTCACCACACGCCGTTTCCAAGGACCGCTACGAACCTATGTTTGGCTACTGGTGAGCTTCTTCGTTCTCGTCGAAGCCCTCTATGTGCTGATTGAGTTTCAATTTTTTAGCGAGTTAGAACTATTTTTTCAACGGTTACAGGTTGAAGCCCAGGCCGGAGAACTGACGAACAACGCCTCAATGTTCCTGGGACTGCTGGATCTGACAGAAAGCTCCAACTTTGATAGTGGCATTGCCCGCTTTTTAGGGCTTTTTAACGGTTTCTTGGGCATTTTTGAGCTAATTACTCAATGGTTTGCCTCTAGCCGTGTTGTCGAACGGATGGGGGTGTTCTATGCCGGAGGAATCTTGCCGGCTCTGGTTCTCTCGATTGGGGTGTTGTCTCTGGTTGGGTCTGTCACTGGCAATTTTGAACTCTTTTTTGGGGTCATTGCCATCAAGTTTGTCGATGAGTTGTTGCACTATACCCTGATTGAGGGAACGGGGCCAGTGCTGTTTCAGCCTCTGCCCGAAAGTCAACGTAATGGCTTACAGGCTCTGGTGAATGGGGTGGCCGAACCCGTTTCCACGGGGGTGGCGGGGGCCGTGATGTGGCTGGCCATCTGGGGAGGCCGCCGCCTCCTTGGCCCGGAACGTTGGCTGCAATTGCAAAGTCCCATTTTTGTCTTTTTCGTGTTGTTGGTGGCTGTAGCCTGGTTGCTGGCTATCTGGTTGATGCGATCGCGCTATGTGGGACTGCTGGTATCGAGTGCCGAACGAGGACGCTTAGGGGTCTCAGACGTAGACTTTCGGGCCTTGAAGCGATCGGTGGTCGAAACCCTAGAAAAGCCCACATCGGATGCCGATAAACGCTCCTGTGTGGAGTTACTGAGCCAAATTGACCCGCAAAATGTCGGGGAAGTTCTCGCCCCGTTGCTGGTTAACCTATCGCCCCCCCTACAACGACAGAGTTTAGAGGTGATGCTCCATTACCCCAAAACCGAGCATCTGCCTCAAGTGCGGGCGTTAATTGAACGGCCTCAACCTCCCGAAATTTTAGCCCTGGCCCTGCGCTATATCTGGTTAACGGAAGATACTCCAGATATGCGGCAATTACGCCCGTATCTGCGTTCTGAGGTCGATCCAGTGGTGCGATCGACAGCGGCTTCGTTAATTATGCGTAAAGGGAATCGGGAACAGAAAGCCGAAGCCACTAATGCCCTGCGACGGATGCTGACCCATCAACAGGAACGGGAACGGGTCATGGGAACCCGAGCCTTAGGAGAAGCGGAGTTTTTGCAGGGATTACGGCTCTATGTGCCAAATCTGCTCCAGGATGAGTCCTTGCGGGTGCGCTGCGCCTTGCTCGATGCGATCGCCTCGACGGAACTCGAAGAATACTATCCATCCCTATTGCGCGGCCTATCCTACAAATCAACCCGCGAAGCGGCCATGCGCTCTCTCGTGCGCCTAGGCAATGATATCCTCGATCGCCTCGTCGAACTGGCCGAAGATATCCACAAACCCGATTTAGTGCGGATGTACGCCTGGAACACCATCGGGCAAATCGGCACCCCTGAAGCCCTCGATACCCTAGTCAAGCATTTGCTAACCACCTGGGCCACCAGTCGTCGCAACATTTTACGCATTTTGCTGAAAATGCCCGATGAACGGGGAATTGAGGGCGTTCTCGATCGCCTCGGACGCAGTGGCGTTGAAATTCTCATCGATCAAGAACTGATGTTCCTCGGACAACTCTATGCAGCTCGGGTTGACTTCCAGGTGACCAGTTCAGCTGACTCTCTGGTGGAACTCCATAATGGCAATGGCTATGTTGAACTCAATGCCGAGTCGGCCCTGCAACTACTCTGTAATAGCCTTGAAGATCTGCAAAACGACAGCATTGAACGGTTGTTCTTGTTGATGAAGTTCCTCTATCCCCTCAGTTCCATTCAGGCGGCGGCCTTTAACCTCAAATCGGGATCTCGCTCCTACATGGCCCGAGGCCTGGAAATCCTGGATAATACGATTGATATTCCCAGTAAACGAGCTTTACTGAATGTGTTGGATCGTCAAGGGGATATGGAAAAATTACAAAGTCTCTCGGATCTGATCGAGTATCGACCCCTTCCTCCCCGAGAACGGCTACGGCTGTTGCTTGAGCTACGATATTGTCTCTCGGACTGGCCCCTGGCTTGTTGCTTCCATGTCGCACGCTTAGCACGCTGGAGTTTGGGGGCGGATCAAACCTTAGCGGGATTACGCCACCCGAGGGGATTTGTGCGCGAGTCTGTTCTAGCCTACTTGCAAGTTGCCTCGCCCCGTGCCTTGATAGAATTGCTACCAAAACTGCAACATGACCCTGATCCTCTCGTGGCGGCCCAAGTCCAGGAGATGATGGTGCAGTTTGGTTTAGCGTCGTCGTCTGAGTCGTCGACGTAATCTCAAGTACCCTCGTGTTCTAATCCCCCATGTTAACCAGTGTCGATCGCTTGTTGTTTGTGCGAGGTGTTCCCATCTTCAAGGAGTTACGGGACGATTTTCTGGTGCGTCTGGCTTCGGTGATGGATGAGTTATCCTTCCCGAGTAATCACACCATTTTTACGGAAGGACAGGAGGGGCGATCGCTGTATATCCTGGTCTCAGGGGTCGTCCGCATTCACATTGGTGATCAGGACTTAGCGAACTTGCCTCAAGGCGCTTGTTTTGGTGAAATGTCCCTATTTGATGCTGAACCCCGTTCGGCGTCAGTCACCACCTGTGAACCCTGTGAATGTTTGATGCTGACACAACAGCAGCTTTATGATGCCATTGACGAAACCCCCGGCATTGCGATCAATATCATTCGCCTCCTCTCCCGCCGGACTCGGGAGTTAAACCAAAAGCTGAATAAACAGGAAGGAAAATAGGTCTCCCCACGGCCCAGTCTCGCTGAAGAGTTTTCAACTCTCAACTCTCAACTCTCAACTCTCAACCGCCATACATCTCAGTCAAGGCCCTGATTATGACCCGCTCTCGTTCTGATGCTTTCTCCCCGGTCAATTGTCGTCCACTACGGGGAGTAATTTTTGACATGGATGGTGTGCTAACGGACACCATTGAGTTTCATTACCAAACCTGGCAACGACTCGCTGATGAGGAGGGGATTCCCTTCAACCGTCAGGCTAACGAAGCCTTACGGGGACTCTCGCGGCGGGATTCACTACTGCGAATGTTGCAAGGGCGCGTTTTGCCAGAATCTAAAATTCAGGAATTGCTCGATCGCAAAAATCGCTATTTCCGTAGTTTTATCGAAACCATGACCGCCGATTATCTCCTCCCAGGGGTGCGGCCGTTTCTCGATGATGTGCGGGAGGCGGGGATCAAAACGGCGGTGGCTTCAGCCAGCCAAAATGTCTATGTGGTGATTGACAAGTTAGGGATTGCCCCGGACATCGATATTATTACCAATGTCTATGATGTCGATCGCCCCAAACCGGCCCCCGATGTTTTTCTCTATGCGGCACAGCAGTTGGGGTTAGGCCCCGAAGACTGTGTAGTGTTTGAGGATGCTGAGTCGG
This sequence comes from Phormidium sp. OSCR, assembly GCA_001314905.1. GTDB lineage: Bacteria > Cyanobacteriota > Cyanobacteriia > Cyanobacteriales > Geitlerinemataceae > Sodalinema. Next base: position 17,251 of record LJZT01000074.1, on the reverse strand, counting down.
GAGTGGAAGCGGCCCGGGCCGCCCAAATGCGCGTGGTTGGTTTAGGAGATGCGGCCCAGGTGGGGGCGGCGGATTGGATCTTACCGGGACTCGACGGGATTCGCTGGCATCATGTTCAAGGGAAGTTAGGGGCGATCTCATCACCGTAATCGCGATTAGCGTTCGTCGATGGCGTATTCTTGCAAGACTTCTAGGGGAATCGTCTCTAGGGCTTTCTCATGGGTGGCGGACAGGACGATCGGGGGCGCGACACCGGCACTAATGGCTTCTTGCCAGCGAGAGGCACAGAGACACCAGCGATCGCCCGGTTTTAAGCCCGGAAACTGATAGGCGGGGACAGGAGTGCTGAGATCGTTGCCCAGATTTTTGGTATAGGCGAGAAATTCCTCCGTCACTTGGGCGCAGACGAGATGACGGCCAAAGTCTTGGGGGCCAGTGTTGCAGAAGCCATCGCGATAGAAACCGGTACGGGGGGCTGAACAACACAGTTCAAGCCGTTGCCCTAAAACGTTCTTGGCGGGCTGGGTGTCGGGACGTTGACTCATCAGATGTGATTAAAACTCCAAGGAGAATTATGGCAAATTTTGCTCAAAGAGGGCAAAACGAAGCCAGCGCCTGTTCCCTGTTCCGGTGTTCCCTGTTCCGGTGTTCCCTGTTCCGGTGTTCCCTATTCCCTGTTCCCTGTTCCGGTGTTCCCTATTCCCTATTCCCTGTTCCCTATTCCGGTGTTCCCTGTTCCCTCTCCCCTTCCCCAATTGCGATAACCTAGAGACGATATTGATTTCAGGAGATTTTATTATGGAATCGACCCCTCTAACGGGCATAGATTTACTCAATTGCGCTCAAGCCAATGCAAAAGAAGGGCTAGACGCCGCGAGCCAACACTGTGGCTATGGTTCGGATTCTGAGCGCTTTATGGCGGCATTACAAGAGGCCGCTCAAGATAAGGGAATTACTCTGGAAAAATTTAGCGATCTCCTCAATTTCGACGATTTGCGACCGTCTCCGGGGGAGGCGATCGCCCCAGAGAGTCCAGGAGAATTGTAAGACGATCGCCCCCCGAGATCTTAAGCCGAGCGATCGCCTTAAATTCCTGGTATGAGCCAAGTTCACCCCTAAGACAGATGTGTGATCACGGGACAATGCGGTTTAATGAACATGGCGAGATAGGCTGATCCCCGTTAAAATGGGGCGTATGTTAACAAACCCATGATTCACGGTGCGATCGCCATTCGCTGTCGCCACTATTGTTGAGAAACTCTGACCTAACGTCGTTCTCCTATAAATCCGCTAGATAATAACAATGACCATTGCAATGACTTCTACTCCGAATGTGGCCACTCTTAAAGAGACCCCCATTCTCTGCTATTACACCAATCGAACAGGGAAAGTTCAGGTTGTCCGCATTTCTAACATCCCCAATTGGTATTTTGAGCGGGTTGTCTTTCCGGGACAACGATTAATTTTTGAAGCCTACGAACAAGGGCAACTTGAAGTCTATAGTGGTGCGATGGCCAGTGCGGTACTGGCGGATTCCATTGGCTGCGATCGCCTACAAATCACTCCCATCGAAGAACAGGCGTAAATCCTTGAAGGAACCAATTGACAGGAAGCCTAGAACGGTGCTTGATCACTGTTCTAGGCTTATTTAATGGCACTGATCACGAGACTGAGTCCATGCTAGTATTAGCCAGAAGAACAAGGACATTTATAATGCTCAAACGCCTTGCAGGACAAGCGTTAAGTTGACTCTAAACGTCAACTTTGAATTGTCAGATTTTAGCAAGTGTGATTCTCAAGTTCTAGTCTGACTCAATCCAGTGTTTTGCCCGTTCAACAGCCTTGAGCCAGGTTTTATACTGTTCTTGCACCTGGGGCGCATTTTCGCTGGGTTCAAACACCCGCTCAATTTGTCGTCGTCCGATCAGGCGTTCATAACTATCATAAAAGCCACTAACTAATCCAGCACCAAAGGCTGCTCCCTGAGCCGTTGCATCGAGAATTTTGGGGCGTTCTACAGGAATCCCCAGTAAATCCGCCTGGAACTGCATTAAAAAGTCATTTTGCGAAGCGCCGCCATCGACTTTAAGCCGTGTGACAACATCCTCACAATCACGATTCATCGCATCAACGACTTCCTTAACTTGATAGGCGATCGCCTCAAGTACCGCTCGCACCATATGTTCCCCCCGTACCCCGCCGGTAATTCCCTGGAACGATCCCCGCGCATTCATATCCCAGTGAGGCGCTCCCAAGCCACTCAAGGCTGGCACAAAATAAACCCCATTATTTCCCTGAGCTTGTCGGGCCAGATTTTCCGTTTCCGCCGCACTAGCAATTAGCTGCAAACCATCTCGTAGCCATTGAATACAAGCTCCCGCCGTAAACATAGCTCCTTCCATGGCGTAATGAGAGCGATTTCCCTGACTCCAGGCGATGGTGGAGAGGAGTTGATTTTGCGATCGCGCCACCTCTTCTCCCGCCTGTGCAATCAGGAAACAGCCGGTTCCGTAAGTACATTTCAACAAACCGGGGCGATCGCAACCATGGGCAAACAACGCCGCCTGCTGATCGCCAAAAATGGCCATAATGGGAATTTCATCCCCAAATAAATCCGTCGTCCCAAACTCCCCTAAACTGGGTTTAATCTCCGGCATCATATGAGGAGAAATGCCAAACAAATTCAGCAAATCCTCATCCCAATCACCCCGTTCCAAGTTCATCAACATCGTCCGGCTCGCATTACTGCTATCCGTTGCGTGAACCTGGCGATTTGTTAAGTTCCACAATACCCAAGAATCAATCGTACCGGCAATCACATTATCAAAATCAATTTGAGGACGACGTTCGCGAACCCAATCGAGGAGCCAAACTAATTTCGTGGCCGAAAAATAGGAATCAAGAACCAATCCCGTCCGTTCTTGAATGAACTCCGCTTTCCCTTGGCGACGCAGAGCATTACACAGAGGCGCCGTGCGACGATCTTGCCAAACAATGGCTTTATGGAGCGGCCGCCCGGTGTTTTTATCCCAGAGTAAACAGGTTTCTCGCTGCACCGTTAAACCAATGGCGGCAATCTCTTTAGCCGTAACATTGGCCTCATCTAAAACATCTTCAGCACAGCCGAGAGTATCTTGCCAAATTTCGGTAGCATCATGTTCTAACCAACCGGGTTCAGGATAGTACTGTTTTAATTCTTTGTAGGATTGGCCAACCACTTCACCATCGCGATCAAAGAGAATCGCCCGGTTCCCCGTAGTTCCTAAATCCAACGCCAGAACATATCGTTTATCGCTTGTCATAGTCAATATAGTTTAAGGAGGATGCAGCTTGATATTGTATCAACTGCGCCCTCCCCTGTGGCATTAAATACAAGTTTAGCCACAATAATTATGATTTCTTTATCTTAAAGCCGACTTAACGGCGATAAACTTGGGTGGCTGTGGCTTGGTCTGTGGGAACCACTAACATCTCGCTAATGTTGACATGAAGCGGACGGGTGGCACAAAACCAGACGAGATCGGCAATATCTTCACCCGTCAGAGGCGTTAAGCCACGATAGGTTTCATTAGCCCGTTGGCGATCGCCGTGGAAGCGAACATCACTAAACTCGGTTTCGACTAAGCCGGGATCAATTTCACTGACGCGAATCGGCGTTCCCAACAAATCCTGTTTTAAGCCCTGGGTAATGGCCCGTACCGCCGCTTTCGAGGCACAATAGACATTACCCCGTGGATAGGCGTGACGGCCGGCGATCGAGCCGATATTGAGGATATGTCCCCGTTGCCGTTCAACCATACCCGGAACAATGGCCCGCGTCACATACAACAATCCCTTGACGTTCGCATCAATCATTTCCTCCCAGTCATCGAGATCCCCTTCTTGCAGTTTATCGAGTCCTCGACTCAGTCCGGCATTGTTGACGAGAATATCAACCGCTTGCCAGTCTGGGGGAAGTTGGGTTAGCTGCTGCATGACGGCGTGGCGATCGCGGACATCCAAGCTGAGACAATGAACAGCGGTTCCCCAATGACGATGGAGATCGCTAGCCAGGGTCTTGAGGCGATCGCCCCGACGGGCTGCTACAATCAACCTGGCCCCGGCTTCAGCAAAGCGTTTGGCACAAGCTTCACCAATCCCACTACTTGCCCCAGTGACAAGAACGATTTTATCCTTAACAGAATCCATAACCCTTCTAATCTCACCCTTCTAATCTAACAATGATGTAACGGCCATCTAACAGCACAGCTCGTTACATCCTATCATTGCCCTTTGGTTTCCTCTGCCTATGGCTGTCCGTCACACCCTCTCACTGTCTGAAACCGATCTACATCTGTCTTATCTCGACTGGGGTTCACCAGGGGCAGAACCGGTTATATTACTGCATGGCCTAGCCGATCATGCCGGAGTTTGGCAGAACGTGGGGGAAGCCTTGGCCGCCGAAGGCTTCCGGGCGATCGCCCCCGACTTACGGGGCCATGGTGACAGCAGTAAACCCCCTCACGGCTATAACGGTCAGACGATTATTCAGGATTTACAAGCACTTCTGAACCATACAGGCTACGAATCCGCCCATATTCTTGGTCATTCCTGGACTGGAAAAGTGGTTCCCATCTGGATGCGTCAGCATCCCCAGCAGTTCCGCAGTGCCATTCTCGTCGATCCCTTTTTTATCGGCAAAATTCCCAAATGGTCACGAGTGACCTTCCCCCTGCTCTACCGTGTGTTACCCTTCCTACAAGCCATGGGACCCTTTCCCTCCCATGAAGCTGCCGTTGAACAAGCCAAAACCCTCAAACAATATCGCGGTTGGAGTCAACATCAACAACAGGTTTTTGAAGACAGCTTAGAACAAAAGCCTGATGGAACCTGGGGCAGTAAATTCACGACAGCGGCCCGAGATGGCATTTTTGAAGATGTCATGGTTGTGGATGGTTTAACTGAACCCCTTACGGTTCCAACGTTGTTGATTAAGCCTGAGGGGGGTCTGAATCGCACTCAATGGCAACTCAAGCCCTATTACCGCTATCTTCAAAATCTCCAAGTTTGTGACGTTCCCGGCAATCATTGGGCATTTTTAGTCGAACCCACCCCGTTTATTCAGACGTTACTTACATTTTTAAAGCAACAGCAATAGCGAGTTTATCATCAGCCATATACAACCATGGATTTTTCCCAATCTCGACAGCGATTTTATCAGGAAATCAAGCAAAATCCTATTGACTTAGGCAAGGCGGCCCTCTGTATTGCCTTAGAGGAGTATCCTGATTTAGATATTGACCACTATAGCCAACTCTTAGACGACTATGCTGCCGAAGTTGCCAAGACTCTGCCCCAGGAACGCTATCCCTTGCGCGTCATCAATGCTTTGAATGAGTATTTATTTGAAACTCTCAAATTTCGCGGCAATACAGAAAACTACTATGACCCCAAAAACAGTTTTCTAAATGATGTCTTAGAGCGTCGCGTTGGCATTCCCATTAGTTTGTCCGTCGTATATTTAGAAATCGCCAAACGACTAGATTTTCCCATGGTAGGCATTGGAATGCCGGGACATTTTATGATTCGTCCTGATTTTGAAGATGCGGGTATTTTTGTCGATGCCTTTAACGCTGGAGAAACCTTATTTCCCGCCGATTGTGAACGGCGACTGAGCGAAATTTATGGCAAACCCGTAACGCTTCAGCCAGAGTTTCTCGAACCCGTCACCTCTCGGGATATTTTGGTACGGATGTTGATGAACCTTAAGGCTGTTTATATTTCTCAGCAAGAAATGAGTCAGGCACTCGCTGCCATTGAACGAATTTTATTGTTAGCACCTAATGCGGTTTTAGAGTTACGCGATCGCGGCTTACTTTACTACCAATCTGGTCGTGCGATCGCCGCCACGCAAGACCTAGAACGCTATTTATCCCTCCGTCCAGATGCCCCAGACGCCTCCACCATTCAACGCATTTTAGAACGATTGAAATAAGCAAAAAACCAGGACAAAGTATTGACAATTGGCGCCTTTGATGGTAGTTTGACACCATATTTCAAGGAATCACCAAACGAGAAAGCAACCACAAAAATACCACAGCGTTTCTCCCTATTCCCTATTCCCTTCCCCTCTTGGGAGGGGCTAGGGGTGGGTTATCCCTATTCCCTATTCCCTATTCCCTGTTCCCTGTTCCCTGTTCCCTTCTTCTTTAACCATGACCGCCAAAATACTCGCATTTGCCGGAAGTTCTCGCCAAGGTTCCTTTCACAAAGCCCTCGTCAAAATTGCCGCCCAGGGTGCCGAGGCGGCGGGGGCTGAGGTGACAACCATCGACTTGGGGGACTATCCCATGCCCCTGTATAACCAAGACTTAGAAGCCAAAGACGGCTTTCCTGAGACAGTTTTGGCCTTCAAGACACTCCTCAAAACCCATGATGGCCTGCTGATTGCTTCACCGGAATACAACAGTTCCATTACCCCTTTGCTGAAAAATGCCATCGACTGGGCTTCCCGCCCCGAAGAAGGAGAACCACCTCTGTCTTTGACCTGTTTTCGGGGTAAAGTTGCCGCCTTAATGGCCACCTCTCCCGGTGGAATGGGCGGATTGCGAGGGTTAGTTCATGTACGAGATATCCTGCAAAACATCGGGGTGATGGTCATTCCGCAACAAAAGACCATTTCGGGGTCTTATCAAGCCTTTGATGACCAAGGGAATTTAAACGATTCTGACCAAGATTCAGCGATTCGTGACCTCGGCAAAGCCCTGGCTACGGTGGTTTCAAAACTTCACAGTTAGCTGTTTTGTCTAAGTTTTGTCTAAGTTTTGTCTATAGCAATAGCAGGGATGGATAGGACAGAAACTACGTAGGGGCAATCCGCAAGTGGCGTGCCCTTTTCCGGCAAAGAGTGTCCTAAGCGAACCTTCACTTGCTATACATTTCATCTAAACGTTCTCCTAGGAGTCTTGGGAGTCTGAAGAACTGTGGGAAATGGGAATCGTGATAATAAACTCGGTTCCCTCTCCTAGGGTTGACTGACACTCCAAGGTTCCTTTGTGTTTTTCAACAATAATTTGATAACTAATTGAAAGTCCTAAACCCGTTCCTTTTCCCACCGGCTTCGTCGTAAAAAAGGGCTTGAAAATTTGTTGACGGACGGACTCAGAGACTCCAGCGGCGTTATCGGCAATGCGAATTGTCACCGTATTATCTGGATTACAAACCGTTGTCAAGGTTAAGCTACTGGGTTGGGCTTCGACCTCTTGATAACTGCGATCTTTATCTCGTTCATCAAGGGCATCAATCGCATTGCTGACGATATTCATGAAAACTTGGTTCATCTGCCCCGTAAAGCATTCAACCTTCGGCAAATCTTGATACGACTTATCAATAACAATTTCGGGGCGGTTCGGTTTAGCCTTGATGCGATTTTGTAGAATCACGAGAGTGCTATCGAGTCCTTCATGGAGATTAGACAGCCGCATTTCCACTTCATCGAGACGGGAGAAATTCCGCAGCGAACTGACAATTTCCTTAACTCGATTGGCCCCAACCATCATAGAACTCAGTAGTTGGGGCAAGTCATCCAGCAAAAATTCAATATCAATGGATTCAGCTTCTTCCGTGATTTCTGGGTTGGGGTCGCTGTAGTGTTGCTGATAGAGTTCTAGTAACCCGAGAATATCCTCAGTGTATTCCTTGGCGTGAACTAAGTTGCCATAAATGAAGTTGACAGGATTATTAATTTCATGAGCAATCCCAGCCACTAACTGCCCCAAACTGGACATTTTTTCGGTTTGAACCAGTTGCAGTTGGGTTTGTCGTAACTCATCGAGGGTATCCGAGAGGCTTTGTGAGAGTTGCTGAACCTGAGCCTGTTCGGGGTCTGTGGACTCGTCTGAGGTGGGGAGACTGGCGAGAAGACGACCGATCGCATAGAGATGTTCGTGGTCCTCTAGGGCGACGAGAGTCCATTGATACCAATGATAGGACCCATCCTGATGACGATAGCGATTTTCCAGCCGTAGCGGGGTGTTGGCAGTCAGCTGCGTCAGGGCGGTGCGAGTAGCGTCGAGATCGTCGGGATGGAGATAGTTGAAGGAACAGACGTGTTGTAAGTCTGGAGGAGAATAGCCAAGTTGTTCTTGCCAAGCGGGGTTGACTTGTTTGAGAATGCCCTCTTGGTCGATGAGACAATGGAGATCCGGACTATGTTCAAACACAGTTGTCCAGCTGAGGGCGATCGCCTCGGCGGTTTTGAGAACTTCAGTCTGGACGATGATTCCGGCCAGATCTCCGCGTTCATCTCGCCAAGGGGAGAGTTTTTCGTGTAACCAACAGCGATCGCCATTTGCCAATTTCAGCCAGTGGGGCGGACAGGAACCCGGAACCCCATCGAGACAGCGACGATAGGCCGCTTGCCAAGAGGGAGGGGCTTGGGGAATCAACTCGGAATATAGCTGGCCCGCATAGGGGTCAACGGCCCAGAGATCCTGCCAGGGTTGAGTCCAGAGAATCGACTTGAGATCACGATTAAACAAGGCGATCGCCGTCCCGGACTGGTCAAGGACTTGATGCAAAAGAGTCAAATTGAAGTCGTTGGAATGCTCCACGCCTTCGCGCCTACCTGTGAAAGTTCTACGGTGGGGTGAACTCTGCCCTAACAATGGCTTGATGCTCTCAACGAGTGCCTTGAGACAGATACTCAAATCCCCTCCGTCATGGTAGCAAAGCTTGGCAGGAAAGTCTCTGATTGCCAGCCAATGGATCGCGCCGCCAGCCAAACGGCACCATAAACCGCATCATGACGAGGAGACACCACCTGGATTTGGGGACAAGACTCTCTTAGCTGCTGTTGAAACCGTTGTTTGAGTTGGCCCTGACTTTGCCAAGTTCCCCCCAGGGTAACTAACTCGACGGCATGGTTGGCACGAAACAATTGCTGATAGACACTGCGGCTGGCGATCGCCAACTCAGCGGCCGCCTCATCGAGAATCCCCGTGGCCACAGCATCTCCCAAGCGAGCCACCTGATCCACCAGCGGCGCTAGTTGAGCGGTATCTCGGGGTAGCCAATCGGGGTTATAGACCCGCCTGACTAAGTCCTCAACCCCGTCTAAACCAAGATTTTGACAAATCGCGTCACTGAGTTGAGTTTGAGGCGATCGCCCGTCAGCAGCCCGTACCACCGCCCGCAATCCTTGCCGGCCAATATCATAGGCACTGCCTTCATCGCCGAGGAGATAACCCCAACCACTGGCCCGGGCCACCTGGCCGGCGGCATTGCGGCCATAGGCGATGGCCCCAGTTCCGGCAATGGTGGCTAGGCCCGTGTCTCGGCCTAAACCGCCGACGAGGGCAATTTCGCAGTCGGGACAAATCCGCACTCCCCGAGGATGTAACTCCCAGATGAGGGGCAAGCGGCTATCTTGTTGCAGCAGTTGCAGCCAATCGTGAACAATCTGTTCATCGCGAGGCCGGCCCACTCCCGCTAAGCCGAGGGTAATGGCGCGAATGGTGAGAGACTGGTGAGCGGTGGCGGCGGCGATCGCATCGAGGATAGCGTGATAGGCCGCTTCCCCGCCGACGGTTTGATAGTTGGAGGCGGCGGCTTCCCCTCGCCCCAAGATGGTTCCGGCAGCGTCCACGACCAAACAGCGGGTTTTGCTACCGCCACCGTCAAGACCTAGGACCGTTGGGGTCATATCGCAAAATTGGGTCTAAATGGGACAAAAAACGGGGGAAAAGAAGGTAAGAGGCAAGAGGCAAGAGGCATGACCCACCCCTAACCCCTCCCAAGAGGGGATGGCAAGAGGCAAGAGGCAACTGGGCGGTTATCTCCGAACTTCGGAGTGTCTTAAGGCAATCTTGGACTGCTATAGAAGAAATAGGAGACAACGACCTAGAATATTAAACGTTGAGCATGATACCACCAGGAGAGAACCGAGTTTGATTACCCTTGGCGTCAATATTGACCATATTGCAACCATTCGACAGGCACGACGGACGACGGAACCAGACCCCGTGGCGGCGGCTGTGCTGGCGGAATTAGGGGGGGCTGATGGGATTACGGCTCACCTGCGCGAAGATCGCCGCCATATTCAGGATCGCGATGTCTATTTGTTGCGACAAACGGTGAGTACCCATTTGAATTTAGAGATGGCGGCGACGGAGGAGATGGTGGCCATCGCCCTCGATCTCAAACCCGATTATGTGACTCTGGTTCCTGAGAAACGGGAGGAGGTGACGACGGAAGGGGGGTTGGATGTGGATGGGAGTTGCGATCGCCTCACGGAGGTGGTAAGCCGTCTCCAGGGGGCAGAAATTCCCGTGAGTATGTTTATTGATGCCGATCCTAAGCAAATTCAGGCCTCGGCGGCGACTCAGGCTCAGTTTATTGAATTGCATACCGGCTGTTACGCCGAGGCCAAAACGGACATTAAGCGTCAACAGGAGTTAGAGGTGTTGCAACAAGGCTGTGCGATCGCCCGTGAGTTGGGGTTACGGGTGAATGCGGGTCATGGCTTAACCTATCTCAATGTCTATCCGGTTGCCTGTATTGAGGGGATGGAGGAACTCAACATCGGCCATACGATTATTGCCCGGGCGGCGTTGGTGGGCATTGAACGGGCTGTGCGAGAGATGAAACAAGCTCTTCGTCGCGAACTGTAACACTTAATTTCCCTAAAGTGTTGCACGGCGGTATGATTTGATACTGCAACTGCTCGACTATCGTTTGTGAATAGCCTTTTCAACTGACCATGACAACTTACTACTATGTGGCGGCCAGCCAAAAATTTCTTTTAGAGGAGGAACCTCTCGATGAGGTGCTTCAGGAACGGGTGCGGAATTACCAGGAACGGGAAAAAGAGATTGATTTCTGGTTGGTGAAACAGCCGGCGTTTCTCGATGCCCCGGAATTGGCTGAGGCCAAGGCTAAATGTCCGCAACCCTCAGCGGCGATTGTCTCTAGCGATCGCCAGTTCATTACCTGGCTGAAACTGCGGTTAGAATATGTGCTAACGGGTCAATTTGAGGCCCCCTCTGAGAGCATCCCCGATCCCCTTGCCTCTCTCGCCCAAGCTTAGGTCAGGATGGGGGAGTCTGATACATAAATAGTGTTATTTGTCAACCCCATTTCAACCAACAGCCCATGCGTTTTCCTCATCCCCTTACCACGGTCATGTCGGTGGCGATCGCCCTGGGTTGGTTCGGGGGCCTGGGACGACTGCCGAAGGCGATGGGGCAATACGCCCCTTGTGCGCCCCCGGACGCTGGACAATTTCTGGTGTTGGTGCTACCTGAAGGCAATGACGACCTAGCCGTTGTGGGGAGTCTTCTACCGAGTCGATTCCAGGCTCAACCCTGCACCTATCTCGATGAAGTGGTGCTACGGATTCAGGGATTTTCTGGCCAAGACGAGGCCTCCGCCCTAGCTCGCAGCATCACCGAGGAAGCGGGCTTGAATGCCTTTGTCACCCGTCCCCCGAGCAACGGAAATACCGCAAGCTCCTCGTCACAACCGAGCCGCTCCTCATCGAGTTCCCTAAACCTGCCACAAGTCCAAATCATCGAAGCTCGTCCAGCCGGTGGGCGATCGTCTTCGGCAACCTCCACCGACAACCGCACAGAGGCTGAGGAATCCGAGTCAACCTCAGTATCAACCCCGGCCACCTCAAACCGCCGCGATCGTGGCAACGAAAGCAGCGACTTAGACATCAGTTTAGGGGATTTGCCCCCGGCGAACCTTCCCGACGGCAGTTTTGACGTTCCCGCCCCTGACGGCGATCGCGAAGACTTACCCGTCTATATCCCCGTAGAAGACGAGGCAGCACCGGTATCGCCAAACAACGCCCCCGAGGCCCAGCCTCTCCCCCAAATTGCCGTCACTAGCCCCGCGAGAGGGTATAATCCCCAGCCGTTAGAGGAGGGATATGCGGTTCTCGTGGATTACTTCAACCAACCCCAGGTGGCCAGCGAGTTACAACGGGTCACCAATCGTACGGTGGGGTTAGTCTCCTATGGACAACGGCCCTATCTGTTGGTGGGCTACAGCCGCGATGAGACGGAGGCCAATGAGCTATTACAACGCTTGAGTGAGCGGGGATTTTGGACGATGGTGGTCGATAGTCAACGGGTGATGTTGCTAACGCCACAAGTGAGTTTGAATTAGGTCGCCATTTCAAGTTGCCATTTCAAGTTGCCATTTTTAATGAGAGAACAACTCGCAAAATCGATTTATCTCGTTATCGGGGTTGTGAGTCTTGTGTTGGGAGGGCTGTATCTCCTGTCTCCCACCTTTATGGGGTATCACGCTGAGGCGATTAGCCGGCCTTGGGATGCCCTAGATGCCAGTATCCAAATTCTCATTTTAGCTTTGATGAAGGTGGCGGGAGCCGGTTGGATGGCCACTGGCTTGGCGATGCTGTTTGGGGTTTGGCTGAGTTTTCCTGGGGGCGATCGTCGATGGCGTTGGGGGATTCCCCTGATTGGACTCATGTTTTATGTGCCAACCAGTGCCGTCACCCTTTGGGTAACTCTCAGCACCCCTGGAACCGCGCCCTGGTATGGAAGTTTGTTCGCAGTACTGTTGCTCGTTATCGGGTTTTGCCTCAACCCAGCTAACCCGTTGCGCCGCTGAACCTCCTCAGCCCCCTCCAGGTTTTCTGCATCCTCTTTTAAGCAAACAGTCTCGTTAGCCACTGGGTAAACGATACCGCCAGCTCTTGGTTAGCTGAAAGGGATTGGCGGGTAATAGCTTGGCCCAACGGATAACCCGGCTCATCCTGCCAGGCTAAATAGGTGTGTATAATCGCCTTACTGCGATGAGTTGGCTTAAAATTGGTGAGATGTTGTTCAGACGCTCGCTCAACGCAATCTTTGGCAAACTCTAAGGCGTTCGGGTCAGCCAAGTTGGCACAAAAATCCTCTAACATTCCCGGATCTTGATTATTCGGCATTAACCAAACTCCCAATTTCGGTTCCTCTTGGGAAGACTCCAGAATCGTTCCGCCCGGTTGCGGTTGAGGGGGAAATTGATAATGATAGGCTTGCAACTTTTGTTGTAAACTCTGCCATTTATGGGTGATGGGCGTATTGTCAACATCGAGCAAAACGCCTATGACGTTAGGAGGCTGAGGACGGATGATGAGAGCATTTAACCGCTTCAATACCCCAACATCAGAACCACATTGATAAATACCAAATGTTTCTGGAACGCCACAAGCCTCACATAATGCCATGACGACATGACAATCGTTGTTTCCTTCCACGAGCAAAACCTTATCCGTATCCTTTTGACAAATCCCTTGCGTCCGACTCATCTGATTTCAACATCCATCTCTATGGCATCCGAGAGCGTTTCTAAAGGATATTCCGTCGCCTTGATCTCGGTTCCGTGACCCTCTAGTCTAAAAAATGTCCCTTGTTGGGGATGGCGACTCCAAGCCTGTTCAAAGCCATCAACACAATCCCGACTATGGGTTGTTGCGAAAACTTGCACTTCTAACCGTTCCGCAAGCTGAAACACAACCTGCCAAACTTTGGGCTGAACCGTCCAATGTAAGCCATTTTCAAACTCATCAATCAATAAGAGTCCCGCTTCGGAATTAACTAAAGCAACCGTGATACAAAAGAGGCGATACATTCCTTCCCCGAGACTTTTGAGAGGTAAGGGTTCTGCAATTCCTCTCAGTTTGACTAACGGGATTCGATTTTCTGGGTCGGTTGTGTCTCGATTGATATCTTCAACAAATGCCACTCCAGAGACTCGATCATCAATCAGACGTAGGGTTTCTATCACATCTGCCTCTAGGTCAGTTAAACTCGTTAAATCCCATAGGGCAGCAAGCTGACGTGTCGGGAGATGAGTTGTTGAAACTACTTGATTTTTTAGATTAAAATTATAAGATTTTGAGTTATAGAAAACCCGAGAGGCGGTGTGAGACATTGAATCATCTTGATTGAGCTGAAACAGAAGCCGAGTCTGACTGGCTTGTTCGGCAACTAAAAATAGTTCAACTTCAGGGATTCCTTCATCTATTTGGTTGGGGTTAATTGGCACTAATTTACTCATCCCCTCTGTCTCTTGGCGTTGATAGGCAGCCAAATGGAGATGGAGCGAATGGTTTGAGTCAATTTCTCCTAAAATAATTCCGGCTTCTGCTAAGTCAGGGATTTTGTGATTAAAAAATAAATGTCGAACGACATGATGCGTTAACCCCCGAGACAGTCTTGTTGCCTCACTGAGCCAATCTTCTTGTCTGTTTTTGACCAGTTTTAACAGGGTTAGAGGACTTCCGTGGGTGGCGTAAACTTCCAGGGCTTCTAAGAATGAACTTTTGCCCACATTATTCTGTCCGACAATCAGATTGACTTGGCGAAGTTGACTAAGTTCTAAGTTTTTAAACTGTCGGAAGTTCTGAATTTTAAAGGTATTTAGCATTTTGGAGAACTCAACCCCACAGGGGGGAATGCTGAACGGGAGACTGGGTGATGGGTTTTCGAGGCCTTGAGTAGAACTGACTGGGGCTGGATGACCAGTGAAAACTTCCTGGTACAGCCTAGCATGAGGGTGCGGGGGCCAGGGGAATTACACGGGAAGCACTGCCTCCTCCTGGCGTGACTTGGCAGAGCTAGGGTCACGAATTCTCTTGGGTTCCTGGGTTTCAAAGACGACCCAAAGACACGCTCACGGTCTCGCTGGTTGACACTGGTTCTGGAATTGATTGTCCATCGTCCTGCATCCCTTCAAGATGGAATAAAATCGCCTCTTGAATCAGTTGTAAGGCTTCTTCTTTGCTGTCTCCCACTGCAACACATCCGGGCAAATCTGGGACGTAGGCTCCATAGCTGGAACTGGTTTTTTCTAGGATAATTGTGTAGCTTAGGTTTTGGTCGCTCATTGTTGATTTTCCTTACTTCAATCCTGCTTGTTTTAAGACACTATTGAGGGTTCCGGGCGGCATATCGACATTGAGTTTTCCCGATATCGTCACTGTGCCGGGTTTTGTAGAATGACGAAATTGTCGATGACTTCCCCGCATTCGTACTTGATACCATCCATCATCCTCCAACATTTTCATCACGGCTTTTACTTTCATGACTTGAGTTTTGAGGATATACCATGTCATTTATTGCATCAGACACAAAGCTGTAGGGGCCTGCGTGTTTTTAGCCCTTACGACAAGAGTCTCGATGAGCTACTAAGCCTTTAAACTGTCGGAAGTTCTGAATTTTAAAGATGTTTAGCATTTTGGAGAACTCAACCTCACAGGGGGGAATGCTGAACGAGAGGCTTGGTGATGGGTTTTCGAGACCTTGAGTAGAAGTGACTGGGGGCCGGATGACCAGCAAAAACTCGCTGTTACAGCCTAGCATGAGGGGGCGGGGGCGAGGTTGCGCGGGGGCTTGAGGACTCCCGAAGACAGGGCTAGGAGGGGTCGTAATTTTCGGCGAAGTGGTCGCGCAGGAGGGCGTGGACGAAGCGATCGCCGCCGCCGACGCGTTGGAGAAAGCCGCGATCGGTGCAGTAGCGGAGGATTATAGTTCCAACATTGATGACAACATACTGACTGCTCTAGCCTCAGGAATAGCAACCTGGACCAAGTTCTCGCTGATTGACTTACCCTGACCCCTGACAGTCAAGCGAACATTCCTGTTAAACTTATTGATACCGTTGGCTAAAAAACTGGCTAATAGATGAGGTAAGAATTCATGGCCGATATTGTTGATATTGCCGTCAGTGCGGGGTTGTTTGAAACCTTAGTCACCGCTGTTAAAGTGGCAGATTTAGTCGAGACCCTCAAAAGTCCCGGACCGTTTACCGTATTTGCCCCAACTGACGACGCCTTCGCCAAACTCCCCCCAGGAACCGTCGAAGCTCTGGTCAAGACTCCCCCCCAATTAGGTCGAATCTTAACCTATCATGTGGTGTCAGGAAAGTTGACCCAAGCGGATCTCGCTCAACTGGGGTCTGTAACCTCGGTGGAAGGATCGCCCATCCCTATCGATTGTTCCGATGGATTTGAGGTTAAAAATTCGACGGTGATTCAAGCAGATATTGAAGCCGATAACGGGATTATTCATGTTATTGATAATGTCTTGTTGATGGGCTAATCGCCCAGTCATCATCCCGGAGATACCCCAATTTCATTGACTGTGATGGGATGAAAAAAACCCCGAGGCAAGTCAGCCTCGGGGGGTAAAACTGGATTCCGTATGAGTTACTTTGGTGTGATGTTGAGCCGCTGGTAAAGGCGATCCATTGCTCGTTTCCCTAAATTTCCATTTCGACACTCTGCGTTCCGTTCTGACCTACAGGGTATAGGGCGATCGCCTGCAATCAGGAATGTCAATCACTCTCGACCCCTATAAACCCGTTGAATACTGGCCGCGAATCACGCGACGGAGATTCCCCGAGGGGATTTCAGAACTTCCGACAAATCGGACTCATGGGCGACGTCAATGACGCCTCTATAGGTTGCCCGAAGGCTTCCCTTTACGTTTGGCACTGTTCACAGCATCCATCACCAAGCCAGATCGGTACGCTTATCGCCCTGCCATGACTGCAACATCACAGTCGCAATGCAATATCGCGCTTTCGGTTGCCGGGATTTCTCCGCACTCGGTACGAATCCTCATGTAGGGCGAACAACACCCACACCACATCTCTAGCAGGGCTAAAGTTATGAGTCACTGCTGCATTCAACTTTAAATTAAACTTATTTTTGTGGATTTGTATGTATTTATGGTAAGATTGTAGTATTTTATTTAATCACTCTTGGGTGTTTGTTAGAATCATTGCCGAGAATCATCCCGGTCGGCGACCGGACTCCCTATTCCCTGCCTAATCACGTTCAAGCCCTTATTCCTTACTGGGGTTACACTTGGCTCGGCCAAGGTGACGAGAGGGTGAGAGATGATGTCACCAGGATGGGCTGTGCAGGTTACCCCATGAACTGAACCTCACTGATCTGTCTGAGGGCGAAGTGGGGGGCAGTGCTAGGTTGCCTCTATCCCCTGAAGCCTTACGGGGTATCCCTGCTCCAAACCTAAAATTTTCATAAAGTAAATTTATTTTTTTAAAAAAAAGTAGTACAATGTAGAGTTTTCATCAAAATTTGACTCATCATGATATCGTTGTGTACGATACAAATTGCCCCCAGTACGCTGGGTGATACGGAATCCGTTTCCAAATAATCCTTTATAATGTTTCAGAGAACAGTCAGGACAAGCCCATGGCCAGAAAAGCAAGATTAGCTAATCATCTGAGC
>LJZT01000073.1 GCA_001314905.1 Phormidium sp. OSCR | reverse complement strand
GAGAAATCAGATTCAATACGTTGTCTCGCTGAATCAAGAATCACGATCTGTGAGAATCCCGCGCTGTAATCTTTGATTCAGCGCTGGGAGTATGTCAAGTCCCCAACCCCTCCTTATCCGTGGAGCTTCTGCTGAGTCTTCCCACCTTCTTACATCCATGCCCTCAAATCCCGATCGCCGCAGCGACACCTCACCCCCCAATCCAGAGCTTGAACAGGAGCTCGAGGCCCTCGAACGTGCCTTCGAGGCGTTTCGAGAGCGCTACAAACAAGTCAAAGGCGATCGCCAACAGCAACAAACCCTACAGCAGCAATTGCAACAGATTCAACAGCAACTCCAAGACCTAGAACTGCGTCTTGAGAGTCAACTCTTCTCCTGGCGAGAGTTACGAGAGCCATTTTGGCAAGCAGTACGCTGGCTCGGCTTAGGCATTGTTGTAGGCTGGATATTGAAATCATGTGCCAGTTGAGAGACGCCGCCACCGCTTAAGCTATGGAACACCGCAAAATTCTGGATATTTTACGCCACGGTCATTCCAACGAGACCGTGATTGTTCAAGGCTGGATTCGCACCAAACGGGAACTTAAAAACTTTAGCTTTGTCGAAGTGAACGACGGCTCAGCCCTCGCTAACCTGCAAGTGGTCATTACTCCAGAACGTCCTGATTATCCTGACCTCCTCAAACAGCTCAACACCGGTGCCTCCGTCGAAATCAGAGGAACTCTCGTCGACTCCCCCGCCAAAGGCCAACGGCTCGAACTTCAAGCCCAAGAGATTCATCTCTACGGCGGTGTTGATAGCGAAACCTACCCCCTCCAGAAAAAACGCCACTCCTTCGAGTTTTTACGCAGCATCGCCCACCTGCGATCGCGCACCAACACTCTCGGCGCCGTCTTCCGAGTCCGCAACTGCGCCGCCAACGCCGTCCATCAATTCTTCCAAGAACGAGGATTCCTCTGGATTCACACCCCAATCCTCACCAGCAGCGATTGCGAAGGGGCCGGAGAACTCTTTAGCGTCACCCAATTCGACCTAGCCAACGTTCCCAAAACCGAAGACCAACACGTCGATTACCGTCAAGACTTTTTCGGTCAACCCGCCTATCTCACCGTCAGCGGACAACTCGAAGCCGAAGTCATGGCCCTGGCCTTGCGCGACGTCTACACCTTCGGCCCCACCTTCCGTGCTGAAAACTCCAACACCTCCCGTCACCTAGCTGAATTTTGGATGATTGAGCCGGAAATGGCCTTCTGCAACCTCAATCAAGACATGGATCTAGCCGAGGACTTTCTCAAATTTATCATCAACACCGTTCTCAGCACCTGTCCCGAAGACCTAGAATTTTTCAATAAACGTATCGATTCGACGGTTCTCAGCCGCGCCGATGGCATCATTAATAGTAACTTTGAGCGTTTAACCTATAGCGAGGCGATCGCCCAACTCCAACAAGCCAACAAACCCTTTGAATTTCCCGTCGAATGGGGGATGGACTTACAATCAGAACATGAGCGATATCTCACTGAGGAGCTTATCGGTAAACCCGTCATCGTTTACGACTATCCCATCGGCATCAAAGCCTTTTACATGCGGGCCAACGACGATGGCAACACCGTCGCCGCCATGGATGTCCTAGCCCCTCAAATCGGAGAAATTATCGGCGGTTCCCAACGTGAAGAGCGCCTAGACCTATTACAGCAACGGCTGCAAGCCAGTGGCTTAGACCCAGAGGACTACTGGTGGTATCTCGACTTACGACGCTACGGAACCGTTCCCCATGCTGGGTTCGGACTCGGATTTGAGCGTTTAGTGCAATTGATCACCGGGATGACCAACATTCGTGATGTGATTCCCTTCCCGCGATCGCCGATGAGCATTGATTTTTAAGCCCGAATCCACCCCCTCTGTCCCCCCTAAACCGCTCCCTTAGCCGCTCTCCTAACTGTCAACTGTTCACAGCAACCATGACTGGTAATTCTCCCCCTCAGACCGGTAATACTGGGTTACGTGTCACCCGCACCGTCACGCATCCCCGTAAAGCCATCAAGCATCTTGTGAATAAGCAAGTCTCTGGGTGTCTCACCGTGGGCGATCCCCAGGATCCACAGGTCAGTTGGCAGGTATTTCTACGAGCCGGTAAACTGACCTACGCCACCAGCGTCAACGGTAAAACGCAACGGTTGCAATGTTTGGTGCGCACCATTCAACCCAATCTCGCCAAACTCGAATTTAGCGATAGCGAGAATGAATATCCTCAACTCTGTCGCTGGTGGCATGGCCAAGGACTCGCGATGTCGAAACTACGTCAATTGTTGATGCGACTCAGTCTCGAAGCCTTAGTTCATGTTTTAGCACTTCCCGAAACAGAAATTGAGTTTTCCAAAGGGTCGAAAGTCGATCCGGTGTTAATGGAAACCCCCCTAGCCGAGATTCCCGCACCCCTCTGGCAAATGGCCCTGCAATGGCAACAATGGCGTAAACAGATTCCCTCTCCCTTTGTCCATCTGTATCTGCCCGATCAGCAACAAGTCCGTTTTCGAGCCTGTTGTCACCATAACCCAGTCCCCGTGCGATCGAGTCATGAACCGGATCAACTGATTCAAGCCACCGCCAGCATTTTTCGCAAACAGCTTTCCCTCTATGAGATTTCTACATTACTCAAAGTGTCGGTTCAAACCGTAGTGGCTTGGATCCAACCTTTTCTGAATGAGGGAATTTTAGTCACACAAATCCAGGATAAGCCCACTCAAAACCCTTCAGAAACATCCAGCGCAACTCAACCTAAAGCCGAAAAAAAACCAGAGGTTCGCCCTCTGATTGCCTGTATTGATGATAGTAAAACCATTCAAAAACAAGTCAAAGGAATTCTGAGCTTATCGGGATATGAAGTCTTGGGGATTACCGAGCCAGCACAGGCGCTGACCGCCTTAGTGCGACAAAAACCAGCGGCCATTTTGATGGATGTCAATATGCCCGATATTGATGGCTATGAACTCTGTAGTATGCTGCGGCAATCACGACAACTGCGGGAGATCCCGATTATCATGCTCACCGGTCGCGATGGCATTCTCGATCGCATCCGGGCGAAAACCTTAGGGGTTAACTTTTATCTGACCAAGCCCTTTCATCCCGAGCATTTGGTCGAGTCAATTGGCAAAGTGTTGCAAAATAACCCAGTTGATGTCTAAGGGGCGATCATGGAACGGGATTACTTTAAAATTCGAGTATCGGGACAGGTGCGGGTAGCATTACCCTTAAATACCATCGACGCCGCGTTGCAAATTGATCGGCAATTGATTTGTCCTATTCCCGGTGTGATGCCCAGCTTACTGGGGGTCATCAATCGTCAAGGGGTTTTAACCTGGGTCTTAGACACCAGCCAATTTTTAGAACTGCCCTCCCTGGTGTCCTCCCAACGCCTGAATTTGCCCGGCCAAGCCGTGAAAGCTCTATTATTGACCCGTCACAGTCACAACTCAGACTCGCAAGCCTCAGAGCCTTCCAGCCGCGCCTATGGGGGGGGCGGACTGGGGGGCGGCCCCAACCGACAACGGCAAACCGTTGCCTGTGTCGTGGCAGACTTAGAACGGGTGTTTTCCTCATCGCGATCGCACCGAGTCAAACAACGACTCAAACCTAGACTACAACCCCTCTTGCCCGAAGTCGTGTATGACGGTCGCCAGGGCGTGGCGGTGTTAGATCCTCAGGCCCTCCTCGATGCCCTCGGACGGCATCCGCTCCCTCATCCCCTGTCAGCCACAGCCCCTGATCCGAAGCGCCCCCATGTGGAGTAATTATGGCTCAACCCTACTCAGACCTTAACCCAGAACTCGAACAAGATACCGTCAGTTCGACTCATTCTTTAGACTTGCTGGATTTGCTCTTAAAAGCCAATCAATTTGAGCAAAACGGGGAGAGCGATCGCGCCCGAGAGCTATACCAGCAAATTATCGCAGAAGATCAAGAGGGGGTTTGGGGACAAAGCGCCCGCAAAGCCTTAGGGGAAACGCCGGCAAGCGATGAACCCGCCGATACCCAATTTGGCGAAAACAATCCGCTCCCTCAATCCTTACTCGCCGTCAGCAGCAGCACTAGCCCGACTGTAGCCACCGCTCCACCGCGCCGTAGGCGGCGGACATTTCCCCTTGGGGTCAAATTAAAACTGATGGCGATCGCCGCCGCCCTCATCCCCCTAGGAACCACCGCTTTGGCTAGTCTTTGGCTATTACCCGACCCCCAGCCGGGGACGCGATCGCCGCTACCGTCATCCTCCGAGGAGGTCCCCCTAGATCGCCAACTTGAAGAGCAACTCGAAGGAACGCAGCCATCGCCGGGGGGGTCCTATCTTTGGATTGCCCTGTTGGCCGGTAGCAGTGCCGCCATCAGCCTTGGTCTAATTCTGCCCCGTTTGCACCGCTGGGGGCGAGAGTTAGAGGAACTGGCTGACTACAGCGAACAAGTCAACCAGGAAAATCCCCTAGCCCGCCTCGATATTACCCCCAGCGACAACGAAATTGGCAGCATTGTCCAACAACTGCGGGAGATGATCGATCGCCTCACCTATCAAGGAGAACGACTCGGGCAACTCGAACGACAGCGCGATCGCGACCATTACCAACAGCAGCAGGAAAAACAACGACAACAACAGCAAGCCATGGACGTACTCGAACGGCTCGAAGCCGCTCGTCGGGGTGATCTCACCATCCAAGCTCCCCTCAGTGACGGCGCCATTGGTGCCATCGCCGACGCCTTCAACGCCACCACCGCCAGCCTTCGTCGTAGCCTCAGCCAAACCAGCCAAGTCAGCGATCGCATCGAGCAAGAACACCACAATAGCCAGCGAGTTGCCCATCAACTCTACCAAGGCGCCGATGACCAATCCCACCATCTACAAACCGCCCTAACCCAAGTCACGGCCATAAGCCAAGCCATGACTCAACTGAGCCAACGTCAGCAAGACATTCGCACCCTAGCCCAACAGATCAGCCACACCGCTCTCGCCGGAAGCGAAGAACGCTCTGAAGCCGTCAGTAGCATCGATAGCCTGCGAACCACCGTCGCCAACAGTTCCAAAAAAGCCAAGCGTCTGGCAGAATCAGCTCAAGAGGTCTCGCAAATCCTCACCGTTGTCGTCGGCATTTCCGAACGGGCCAACCTCCTGGCCTTTAACGCCGCCATCGAAGCGGCCCGGGCCGGAGAGCGAGGCGCCGGATTCCGTCAAGTGGCTGACGACGTACGGGGGTTGGCCGTGCAAATTGGCGAATCCACCGCTGACATCGAACGACTTATCAATGGGATTCAACAGGAAACTGCCGAAGTCCTCGATGTCCTCGAAGCCGGAACCTCTGAGGTGGTCAACAGTACCCGTTGTGTGCAACAGACCCAAACCACCCTACGCCAAGTGATGGATCTCTCCCAAAACATTGAAACGGTCTTAGAGGAGACTCATCAGCCTCAACTTGAAGACACAGACTCCCTAACGCCCCAGCTCGAAGACATCTATGATCAATCTCTTCAAACGGTTCAAGAGGCCCAACAGATGCTCACTCATCTGCAACAACTGGCTCAGGATATGGAAATCCTCAAGTCGAATATGACCAAATTTAAACTTGAATAAATCCAACGTTCCTTGATTCGCAATGATCCCTATGACGCTCCATCCTCCGTTAACATCTCTCTCAAAACGAGTTCATTGCGATGAACTCGTTGACTGACAAGCGTCCAACTGAGACCCTAAACTATTCCAATATTTACCGCACCCGTTCCTAAGCCTTCCCCAAAAAAACAGAAAAAACACCATGAAACATATCTTTGTTGTCGAAGACGGTCACGCCGAACAAAAAATGATGCGAGCCTTACTTGAACAGTCAGGATTTCAAGTCACCCTCGCCAGTGCCGTGGATGAAGCCTGGGACAAACTTAAATCAATTTCGCCTCCACATCTTTTTATTTTAGATATTGTTATGCCCGGAAAAAGTGGCTTAGAATTATGCCGCACCATCCGTGAAACCCCAGAACTCAAAGATACTCCCGTCATCTTTTGTAGCTCTAAAAGCGAGGAATTTGATCGATTTTGGGCGCTACGTCAAGGGGCGCAAGCTTACTTGATCAAACCCTACGCCCCCAAAGAACTCCTCGACGCCGTATATCAACATATCCAATAGCAATTGCTTGGCTTCCCGTTCTCTGTTCTATCTACCTCGCTCCCAATCATGCCCGATCGCCGTGCCCGATCGCTATCCAACCATTCCCCAGCCGCCGCCAACCCCGGCTCGGCCGCGGCGGGAGATCCGCTCCTAGAACAACTGCTCGAAGCCAACCGCTACGAACAGTCCGGGGCGCTCGACGAGGCGCGATCGCTCTATGAAAACCTGATTCTCCAAGATCCCGAAGGCTTTTATGGCATTAGCGCCCGTAAAGCCCTGAATCACTTGGGGGAAAACAAGCCAAATCACGGCGATATCGCCAGTACCGGCCCCAATTCTGACCTCAGCACAGGCTTGTCCTCTCTCCCCCAAGCCGCCAAAACCTGGTTCAGTCATATCTGGCAAGATCTCAGCTTTACCCACAAACTCACCACACTCCTAGTCAGTGGTTCCGTGATTCCCGTGGCCGTCACCACTGTGTTTTTGGTGGCCCGAACCCAAGAGCGGGTTCAAGAAGACTTCCTAGCCCAACTCAACTCCGATGTCACCAGTTGGGCCAGCGACTATGTCATGTGGACCGAAGATGACAGTTTTACCGAAGCTGAAAACCTCTCCCAACTCGTCGCCATCCGCGACATTAACCTCAGTAACCCCCAACAAGTTGAACAAGAACGCCGCTACCTCGATGCGCTGGCCACCGAAGCCTTAGCCGCCGGCGATCGCAACCGCGCCGATACCACCAAAAGCTTTCGCATCCTCACCGATGCGCGAGGAAACACTGTCGCCCAGGGCATTAAAATCCACACCTCCGCCCTCAACGAATCCCCCTATCCCCCCATTCCTGCCCCAGATCGTGACATTGATTCGAGTGAATTTCAGCGCATCGACACAGACCCCGGTATCGCCCTGGGGGACTTAGAGATCGTGCGCCGCGCCCTCGAAAGTGGCGAACCCCAACGAGGCATCGAAATTCTGCCTTCGGAGATTATCAGCCGCCTGGGATTGCAACCCCAAGCCGAAATTCCTCTACGAGAGTCCCTAGCCCGCATGACGCAACCGCCGCCGTTACCCTTATCAGAACGAGACTTTGCCCTAGACGACTTTCAAGCGGGACTCACCACCGTGGTTGTCTATCCAGTGCGTCTCAATGGGGCGATCGTCGGGACGACCATCGTCGGCGTTCTCCATAACCGACATCATGCCCTCCTCGATGAATTTCAACAACTCGTCGGGGCTGAATCCCTCTCGGTTTATGCCAAAGATTGGCGCGTCAACACCAACATCGATGCCGGAGACGGAACCCGCGCCATCGGAACTCTAGCCCCCGCTCCCGTTGTCGAGGCGATCCTAAACGAAGGGCGCGATAACTTTTCCCTCGTCGAAAATATCGACGGCAACAATTATCTCACCGTCTATCGTCCCCTCTATGACCATACCCAAAGTAACAACCCCAATGTCGCGCCCATTGGTATGGTCTCTGTGGCCCGGCCGCAAACAGAACTCGAACAACTCATCCGCGCTCAACAACTCCTGGGAATTGCCGTAGGCGGGGGAGCAGCGTTGATTGTGAGTGGGATTGCCATCGTGGTGGCCAAAACCTTCGCCAAATCTCTCGAAGACTTAGCCGCCTTTGCCCAACGGGTGGGACGAGGCGAACGAGGGGTTCGGGTTGAGAGTACGGAACGAACCGACGAGATTGGTATTTTATCCCAGGAACTCAATCAGATGGCCGCCAGTATTGAGATCAATATGGCCTCGGTTGAGCAACAAGAAACCCTGCGTCGGCAAGAAGCCGAACAGCAACGACACGAAAAGGAACGCCTACAACGAGGCGTGATGAACCTATTGCTCGAAATTGAAGGAGCGCAACGAGGAGATTTAACGGTTAATGCGGCAGTGACCGATGGGGCCGTCGGGTCCATTGCCGATGCCTTTAATACCACCATTATCCGGCTGCGAGAGCTGGTGTCTCAGGTGCAAACCATCGCTAACCAAGTCAATGACTTGGCCGCTAATAATACTCCCGTGATGCAGCAACTGTCGCGGGATGCGACGGTGCAAGCTCAAGAAATTAGCCGCACTCTGGGGACGGTGGCCCAAATTGTTGAGTCGATTCGCGTCGTGGACCAATCGGCTCAACAGGCGGCGGCGATCGCCCAACAGGGAGCCAAAACTGCCCGCGAGGGTGAGGATGTCATGGACTTAACGGTGTTGAGTATTAAAAACATCAGTGCGGCGGTGGCCGAAACCGCCAGTAAAGTCGATCGCCTCACGGACTCGTTTAAGCAAATCTTACAAATTCTGACGATTATCTCGGGAATCTCCGAACGAACCAACCTCTTGGCATACAATGCCAGTATTGAGGCCTCCCGCGTGCCTGGAGAATATGGACAAGGGTTTCGGGTGGTCGCCGAAGAAGTCCGCCGCCTGGCAGGACGAGCAACGGAGGCCACACGCAGTATTGAGCAAATCGTTGAGATTATTCAGCAGGATACCGTCGAGGTGCAACAAGCGATGGAAGTGGGCAAATCGGAGGTGGCTGAGGGAACCGAACGGGTGGCCCAAACCAAACAAACTTTGAAAGGCTTAGCGGATCTCAGTCAGACCATTGATCAATATGTACAAGCCATTTCCCAAAATACCACCACCCAACGCTCAGCCTCGAAACAGGTCAATCAAATGGTCGAACAGGTCTCGGCGATGACCGAAAATACGTCAGCGACGGCACAAACGGTCACTGAATCCCTCGAAGAACTCCGACAGGCCGCCGCGACGCTCAAAGACTCTGTGGCTCAGTTCCGGCTGTAGAGATGTGTTGTTAGAGATGTGTTGTTAGAGATGTGCTGTTCGCTACTGACCCCTCACGAATGACCGGCTTATGAATTACAGTCTTGATCCCGATGTCTTAGCGGCGATCGCCGAGGAAGCACGACAATGCTTTCTCGAAGAAGATGCCCCAGTCTATTTACAGGTGTTGCAAGAGGGATTGCAACAGTTAACCGCCGGCCAATCCCCTGACTATCAAGGTCTGATGCGGGCCGCTCACTCCGTCAAGGGGGGTGCAGGAGTGGCTCAAATGCCGGGGTTAAGTCGTCTGGCCCATCCTCTCGAAGATCTCCTCGAAGCCTGGAATGAGGGCAAAATTCAGGGAGATCAGCAAGAGACGGCGTTAGGCCTATTGCAAGAAGGACTCGAAACCCTAACGGAGTTGTTGGAGTCGGCTCAGGCTCAGGGAATGGATTTAGAGCCAGATCCCCAACTCCTGACAGCACTGACGAGCTTTAAGGGACAGCTTCAGCAAGAGGACTCCCCCTCAGCAGAAACCCCATCCGCCTCGATCTCCCCCGGGAAAGCGCGTCTAATTCGCCAGGCCCTGACCTCCGATTTAGAAACCTGTTTGCAGACCCTAGAGGAGCATTTGCAACAACAGCGGCCCAACTTGCACGAGGCGATCGCCCTATTCCTCGATGAATGTTTGTTACTCGGGGAAGCCTATAGTTTAGAGTGGCTCGTAGCCAAGATTGATGCGGTTAGTCCTGAACTTGACAAGTGTTCCAATCTCGACGAACTACGACCCCTAGCCAAGCAACTGATCACCGAGTTGCGATCGCAACGAGACCGCTATCTGGCCAACTTAGATCAATTCGATCAAGGAGAATCGCCGGGAAAGTCTCAAGGGGGTAGTTCCCCCAGTCCCGGAACCACCTCAGAACCGCTCCAGACCCCAGAGAAGGCAGCCAATACAACAAATATAGAAAATAAAACCTCCGTCCCAACCAAAGCCCCT
The DNA here is from genome assembly GCA_001314905.1 of Phormidium sp. OSCR. GTDB lineage: Bacteria > Cyanobacteriota > Cyanobacteriia > Cyanobacteriales > Geitlerinemataceae > Sodalinema. Next base: position 12,865 of record LJZT01000073.1, on the reverse strand, counting down.
TCATCGCCCTCTCTGCGCCAGCAACAGTTACGGATTCCCTTAGAGCGTATGGAGTTAATGGGCAGTTTAGTGGGCGAGTTGATCGTCTCCCATGAACGGCTGACCCTGCAACAGCGACAACTCAAACAGGCCAGCCAAACCCTGCGGCGAATTGTGCAACAGGTTAAACCCGTCCGCGATGATGTGCAAACCCTCTATGACCGCCTCTCGACTCTCGATCATCCACAGAAAGCTGATGAAGTCAACGAGGAAACCGGAGAGTTTGATTTATTAGAACTCGATCGCTACACCGCCTTGCACAGTAGCCTACAAACCTTTGAGGAGTTGATCGCTCAAGTCCAAGAAACCCGCCTCGACATCGATATTGTCAGCCGCGAACTGGCTCAGGATCTCGGACAAGTGCGACGGGATCTCGACCATCTCTATGATGAAGTGACCACCTCGCGCTTGGTTCCCTTTAAGATTTTTGCTGAGCGCTTTATTCCCCAGCTAGAACGGCTCAATCGTCGTTGTGACAAAACCTCTCGCTTGGAGATTTCTGGGGAAAATGTCCTCGTCGATCGCATTGTCCTAGAACAACTGCAAACGCCCCTAACGCATCTGCTCAATAACGCCTTAGATCATGGCATTGAAGCCCCCGAAGAGCGTCGCCTGTTGTCAAAGCCAGACATGGCTCAAATTCACTTAGGCGCACGGACAGAGGGCAGTGAGGTGGTGATTACCATTGCCGATGATGGCCGGGGAATCAATTTAGAGTCGGTGTACCGTAAAGCTGTAGAACGAGGGGTATTGGGGAATGGAGTCTCGATGAGCCAGTTACCCCGCGAGATGTTACTCAATTTGATTTTTGAGCCGAGTTTTTCCACCGCCGATGCGGTGAGTGATATTTCCGGGCGCGGGGTGGGGATGGATGTGGTTCGCACTCAAGTCCAACAGTTACGGGGCAGTGTTGAGGTGGATACGGTTCCCTCGAAGGGAACGACGTTCACGATTCGCTTACCGTTGAGTTTGAATTTGCTGTCGGTGTTGTTATGTCAGATTGGCCAGCAGTTGGTGGCGATTCCCAGTGATACGGTGTTGGATGTGTTGCCCTACGATGATGCGGTGGGTATGGGGCAATTGTTTGTCCCTGGGGAGAGGTTAACGTCAGGGTTAGGGGCGGCGAACGGCCCGGAGGAGGTGGAACAGTCGATGACGTGGCGCGGCCAGGTGTTGTCGTTGTCGCCTTTGTGGGATCTACTCCCGTACCCGACGGCGGCGACGGTGTCTCATCGGCCCCGAGTGGTGTTGGTGCTGCGGGGGGCCACGGAACCGCTGGCGGTGGCCATCGATCGCATTGCTGATGAACGACAACTGATTCTCAAGCCGTTTGATGATACGGTGGCGATTCCTCGCTATTTGGCGGGTTGCGCCATTTTGGGAACGGGGGAGGCGGTCCCGACAATTTTACCTCGCTTTCTCAAGGCAAAGTTAACCCAGCCTGAACAGCCGGCCCGCCCCGAGAGACGGGGCGCGTCTCGGGGAAGTGAGGTGCCGACGATTCTGATTGCGGAGGATTCAACGGGGGCGCGGCGATCGCTTGAGAGGATTTTGAGTTCAGCGGGGTTTGCGGTGGTTCCTTGTCGCGATGGCCAGGAGGCTTGGAAGAAGTTGGAACAGCGACAGGGCCAGGTGGATCTGTTGGTGACGGATATTGAGATGCCGATTCTTAATGGGTTTGATTTGTTGGCGCGGATTCGCGCTCATGGGAGTTGGTATGGCCTACCCACGATTGTTTTAACCTCACGCACGGGCGATCGCCACCGCCAAAAGGCTCAAAGTTTAGGGGCTAATAGTTATCTTGGTAAACCGGTGGCCCCGGCTGAACTTTTGGCAACGATTGAAGCCCTGCTCACGGTAGATCATCTGTGATGGTTCTGTGATGGTTGTGTGATGGTTCTGTGTTTATTCCGGTTGACGGTTGGTCAGAGTTGACAGTGAACTTCTGTCGGGATAGGATTCAGTTAAATACGCAACAATTTGGGAATCTCTGTTGCTAGCGATCGCCCCAAATCCAGTCGTTTCATGTCAGGTCAAAACAACGGATTTGATGGTTGTCGCTACGATTTAAGATTCATTACAGATGATTGACAAAAACGATTGACTATGGCTGAGTTAACTGTTGGGGCGAAAGTGCGGTTGGTGAGCCGCCCTCCTTACCTAAAAACGGCGGATCCAATGCCGATGTTACGACCGCCAAATCTCCTTGATGTGGGAATGGAAGGGGTTGCCATAACTCGCAATCCAGGACAAACTTGGACGGTTAAGTTTGAACGGGGAACCTATCTTTTAGACAGTCAGTATTTGGAGTTGGTTGAGGATTAATAGCAAAAGTTGGTCTGAATGGGACGAAAGAAGGGAACAGGGAACAGGGAATAGGGAACAGGGAACTTCGGAGCTGGGAACAGGGAACTTCGGAACAGGGAACAGGTAGGGGATTCTCTCCCAAATCAGAGTGTCAATCAGGCAATCTTCGATTGCTAAAAGCATCAAAATAGACCAACCAAATGGGACTATCATAAAACCCCCACCTTTTGCCAGGCAAAAAATACACTCGCTTAATTTGTCACTTTTGAATTGTCAATTATTTCTTGATTTTAGCTGATTCAATGCGATCGCCGCCGCCTTTTGTTCCGCATCTCGCTTTCGTGTTCCAGTTCCAGTTGCAGCGGCTTTATTTTGAATCAACACTTGCACCACAAAGGTACGATTGTGAGGTTTGCCACGCTCTTCTATGACACGATAGTGAGGTGGAACACCATAGTTTTTTTGAACCCACTCTTGTAGCTGTGTTTTGGCGTCAGTGATGCGATCGTTGAGTTGCCCCTCGACCGTGGTATCATTCTCCATATCGGCGATCGCATTCGTTAGCAACGGTTCTACAAACTCTCGCACCGCCTCAATTCCCGCGTCGAGAAAATACGCACCAATCACCGCTTCAAACACATCGCTCAAAAGTGAATCTTTTTCATCACCTCGATTTTTCTTTTCCCCTTGTCCTAATTTAATCCACTCATTCAGATGGAGTTGTCGTGCTAGACTAGCAAGATGGGTTTGTCCAACTAATTTAGCTCGCAGTTTACTCAGCTTTGCTTCGCTAAACTGGGGATACTTTTGATACAAACATGAACCACTAATAAAGTTTAAAACTGCATCTCCTAAAAACTCAAGTCGTTCATTATCATCGAGGGGTTCTGCACTTTCATTGGCATAAGAGCGATGGACAAATGCCTGTCTTAGTAATGTTGTATTTTTAAACGTTAGGGGAAATCTTGACTCTGACATCCTGTTTTTTTTATAAATTAACTATTTTTTGTGATTAGTTTGCTGGGTTTCGCTATTGATGAACTCAAGTTTATGATTCCAATTGATGCCCTAACACCGTAAATACTTGACGCTCTTTAAATAATGCTAATAAATCCGCATTGATATGATAGAGCTTGGCTTCTTCCTTGAGAATATCGAGGGCGTGAGAAACAGATAAGCCAGTTTTATAGGGGCGATCGCCGGCTGTTAGGGCATCATAAATATCGGCGATCGTCAAAATCTGACTTTGCAATGAAATTTCCGGAGCCTTCAAGCCTTGAGGATAACCACTTCCGTCTAATTTCTCATGATGAGCAAAGGCAATTTTAGGTACATCGGCTAAATTTTGCGTCCAAGGAATTTGTTTTAAAAACTCATACGACTTACTCACATGAGCCTCCATTTGAGTTCGTTCTAAATCCGTCAGATTACCGTATAAAACCTGTAATTTTTCCAACTCATCAGCCGTCAGCAACGGCTTAAGACTTCCATCAATATCACGATAATGATAGTTAGCAATCTCCTCAAGGAGCGTCAATGACTCAGAGGCTAAAGGTTGAGGCGTATCCGCCAATTCAATGATCTGCCAATACTGCTCTAATTGACGTAACTGTTCCCGTAAACGCTCATCGAGAGCCTGAATTGCCTCACAATGGGGACAAGTATCTCGATGCTCTAACTGTTGCGATTCATCGAGAAACCGGCTGTACTTCGCCTGTAGCGCATCCAATTCAAGAGTACGCCGAGCGACAGCAAACCGCTGACGGATTAAATCCAATTGATAAGGATAGAGTTTCTTTTCCTTAACTAAAACCGCCTCAGGAACACCAATTTTGCCAAAATCATGGAGTAGAGCCGCATAGCGAATTTCTTGTTGTTGAGCCTGATTAAAGTAAATATCTTGCCACACGCCCTCGGTGACAGTATTCACCTCTTCACTGAGACGAACCGACAACTGAGCCACCCGTTCCGAATGGCCTGAGGTGCAGGGATCTCGCATCTCAATCGCTTGAATTGAGGTACGGATAAAGCCTTCAAATAACTGTTCGATATTTTTTTGTAAATGATTGCGCTCAATGGAAATTCCCGCTTGACTCGCCAGAAATTGCACCACTCGACATTCCCAGGAGCGATAGGGAAGCGTCGCCTCGACGACATTCTCAGGACGTAGAATTAAATCAGCTTGGCGTTTACGATTGAGCAGTTGCAGAACGCCAATGGTATCCCCGTGACGGTTGCGCATCGGTACCGCTAACATAGAGCGAGTGCGATAGCCAATGTCTACATCAAAGTTGCGGTTGAAATGATAGGGAGCATCCTCAGGGGGATGGTAGGCGTCGGGGAGATTGAGTAATTCTCCGGTTAGGGCAACATACCCGGCAATACTCTGCTTCGTCAGAGGCATGGCAAACTCACGAAACGACACCGCCGGGCGAGAATCGTTTTGAGCCGCCTTAAAGAGTAGTACCGGGAACTCTGGGCAACTGCGATCGACGAGATAGAGACTACCGGCATCACTACCGGTAATTTCCCGGCTTTTGCAGAGAATCAGGTCCAGCAGTTCACCGAGATCATAACGGCTCGATAGGGCTGCACCGATATCAAACAACTGCTCAATGACCTGGAGATGTTCGCCATCATCACTGAGAAAGTTAGGATCAGGAACTACCATCGTTGAATGTGGAGTGGATTGGCCACCGCTTTTGAGTTGCGAAAATGATAGCACTCACTGCGATCGCTCGTAGTTTCTCCTGCCGTTTTTCTCGGGTTCACATCTGGCACACCTCTGATTCTCTACCCGTTTCGCCAAAGTTTGACTAGATGTTTGACTAGATGTTTGACTAGATGGCCGAGATGGTTTTCGCCATCTCAAAGTCGCTCTCAGTCAAGCCACCTGCATCATGACTGGTGAGGCTAACGCTCACCTTATTGTAAGAAATACTCAAATCCGGATGATGTCCAGCCGACTCAGCCGGTTCAACCAGTTTATTCACAAAATCGATCGCCTGCAGAAAGTCTTTAAACTCAAAGGTTCGTTTGAGTTCCTTACCTTCGACGGTCCAATCTGCCAGTTCACTAGCTTTACTTTGGATTTCATTACTATTAAGTAACGCCATAGTCTGTCAACTCCGTAACATTCATCATCTTCAGACAAGCCGACTCCTCAACCAAAGCCAAGCTTAGACTTGCACTGATTTGAACAAAAATAGCAACGCATTCTCTCACCTCGCCGAACGGCAGGTGAGGGTCAAGGAGCCGCCGAGCTTAAAGCCTAAGGCTATTGTACCGTGATGGCAACCAAGAAATCCACATCAATCATCCGACAGCCAGGCATCCGACAGCCAGGCAGCGAGGATGAGGTGTACAGTCGCGTCGGCGAGAACCGTTCGCTCTAGCGCGAGCCTTCTCATCGCCTTCTCGCGGGGGTAGGTAAAGATGGTTAGGCTTGGCATGGAGAGCGGCATTAAAAAGCCGTCCCGTCGGGACGGCGCGATTCTAGCAAATGGCGATCGCAGTTGATTCAGGATTAACTGGCCAGATATTCACGAACGGTTGCTCGACGGCGACGCAGATGGCTGAGGGCTTGGTGTTCGAGTTGGCGGACTCGTTCTCGGCTGAGGTTGAGTCGGGCGCCAACTTTGGCTAGGGAGAGTTCTTTCCCATCGCTCAATCCGAAGCGGAGACTAATCACATCCCGCTGTTGGGGAGTGAGTTCAGCTAACATACAATCGAGGTCTTGGCGCAACAGTTGCTGGGTGGCGAACTGTTCGGGAGAGGCGGTTTCGTCTTCGAGCAGTTCTTGCAGTTCGGTATCTTGGTTGTCTCCGACGCGCAAATCCAAGGAAATGGGTTGACGGGAGATGCTGAGATATTCTCGAACTTGGTAGGGTTCGAGTTCGAGTTCCTGGGCGATTTCCTTCATGGAAGGACTGCGACCCAATTTTTGAGTCAGTTCCCGTTGTGCTCGCTTGATTTTGTTGAGTTTTTCGGTGATGTGAATGGGAAGGCGAATGGTTCGCGCTTGTTGGGCGATCGCACGGGTGATGGCTTGACGAATCCACCAGTAGGCGTAGGTGGAGAATTTGTAGCCTCGGGTGGGGTCAAATTTTTCAACTCCTCGTTCGAGGCCTAGGGTTCCTTCTTGGATTAGATCGAGGAATTCTAGGTTGCGTTTTTGGTATTTTTTGGCGATCGCGACCACTAAACGGAGGTTGGCTTCGATCATCTTCCGTTTGGCGCGACGACCGCTGCGTAGGGTGTTACGCAGGGTTTCTAGGTCAAGGTTGGCCTGGTGCGCCCATTCGCTTTCTGTGGGGTCGCGATCGAGGGACTCGCGGAGTTCGTCACGGGTTTCGAGCAATGCCATCATTGCTTGAACTTGTTTGCCCAGGATGATTTCTTGTTCATGGGTCAGCAGTGGAACACGGCCGATTTCGTGCAGGTATGTCCGCACCGTATCGGCATTCAGGGTGGGGTTGGCGGTTTTCATGTTGGTGTTGGCTGTGGGCATACGTCGATGAAAGCAACGAACGGCAACGAACGACGGAATCGGACTGACCTAAAGGTTTGATAAGGTTTGGTGGATTGAACTCGTTCACCAGTTGGCTTTGATGAGTTCAAGTGCAGATACGTTGTTTAAGTTTGAATGGGTTTTTCGAGATTCGCTAGTGGTGGCTTTTTTTTATGTTACTGTAGTAAGTTTGCCCCTGTATAGGTCGGAATACCTCACCCAAAGAGTCGAACTAGACCGGTTTAGCTCGGTTGAGGAGCTTGCTCGGGAATTTGGGTCGTAATTGGGGTGATTGGCAAGGCCGTTGTTGGTGTAGATGTTTAACTACAGGTGCGCGAAGGGGTTTTCCAGAAAACATCCTCAAGATGTTTGAGGTTGATCGCGATCTCGTTGGGTTGTTTTTTTGGGCGTGATGGGATCGGGTTAGCTGCGATTGGGGTACGTCTAAGGTCGGCCGAGTTATAAAGTCGGCCGAGTTAAGGTCGGCCAAGTTTGGGACAGTGGCCTCCCGCATTGGTTTAGACGCAAGAAAGGGAGTTTGGGTTTCGTGCCTCGGTTGATTTTTGCGTCTACAGCCCCGGCTAGGGGAAGAGGATGGACTGAATCGGGGCGATCGCCGTAAACTTCTGTTACGTCATTGAGCTGAGAGCAAAGTCCTATCGAGCCTCAGTTTGTCTGGGTTTTGCTCAAAATTGGTGGGCGATCGCCCACGCCGGTTCCTGAGAAAAATATTACAAACTATGAAGTTACCCCAGGGATCGTTAACCTTATGCTGCACAATGACCATGATTGCAAAACGGGACTTTCTCCCGCTCGTCAGTAGCAACTTACCCGAGTTAACTTACCCGAGTTAAATGGGACAACGCGGCTGACGTGATGAGTCAATACAACTTTAAATCCACTTTCCCTTCTGGAGGAATCGCACATCATGAGTATCGTCACGAAGTCAATCGTGAATGCCGACGCTGAGGCTCGTTACCTCAGCCCCGGCGAACTAGATCGCATCAAGAGCTTCGTCACCTCCGGTGCAGCTCGTCTTCGCATCGCTCAAGTTTTAACCGATTCTCGTGAGCGGATTGTCAAAGAAGCCGGTAACCAACTCTTCCAAAAACGTCCCGACGTGGTCTCCCCCGGCGGAAACGCGTTTGGTGAAGAGATGACCGCTACCTGCCTACGTGACATGGACTACTACCTGCGTCTAGTCACCTACGGTGTGGTTTCTGGTGACGTTACCCCCATCGAAGAGATTGGTCTCGTGGGCGTTCGTGAAATGTATCGCTCCTTGGGAACTCCCATTGACGCTGTTGCAGAAAGCGTTCGTTGCATGAAGAACGTCGCCACCGGTTTGATGTCCGCAGACGATGCGGTTGAAGCAGCTTCCTACTTCGACTACGTGATCGGTGCGATGCAATAGAGTCGAACTTCGACTTGAATCGCTAAGCTTTCACAAACTCGCATTTCTAAATCCATCAAATTCACAACAAAACGAAAGGATCATGCAAGACGCAATCACCGCTGTAATCAACTCCTCTGATGTCCAAGGTAAGTACCTCGATGGGTCTGCCATGGACAAGCTCAAAGGCTACTTCCAAACTGGCGAACTGCGCGTCCGTGCAGCCGCTACCATCTCGGCTAACGCTGCGACGATCGTTAAAGAAGCCGTGGCTAAGTCCCTGCTGTACTCTGATGTAACCCGTCCCGGCGGTAACATGTACACCACCCGTCGTTATGCGGCTTGCATCCGTGATTTGGACTACTACCTCCGTTACTCCACCTACGCGATGCTCGCCGGTGACCCCTCTATTCTCGATGAGCGGGTGCTGAACGGTTTGAAAGAAACCTACAACTCTCTGGGTGTTCCCGTGGGTTCTACGGTTCAAGCCATCCAAGCCATGAAAGATGTCACCGCAAGCCTCGTCGGCCCTGATGCTGGTAAAGAAATGGGCGTGTACTTCGACTACATCTGCTCCGGCTTAAGCTAGGCATCTGTTCCGATCGCCATTGACAGTGACGTTGATGTTAATGTTAATGTGACTGTGTGGACGAGCGGCGATCGTCAGTCTGGGAAATCCGGGGTGAGTGCAATTTGGCGGCGTGCAGCCTCCTGTGGGGAGTCTCCTCTAGTTGGTAGCATTACACCAACGGTATTGACTCTGGACTCCCAGACTGTCGGTTTCGTATCCGAAACCCTAATAAAAAAATCCCTAAAACTTCTAATCCTTTAACCCCTTAGCCAGGAGAATTCCCCCCATGCGTATGTTTCGCGTCACGGCTTGTGTGCCGAGTCAGACTCGTATTCGCACTCAGAGAGAGCTGCAAAACACCTACTATACAAAACTGGTGCCCTATGACAACTGGTTCCGTGAGCAACAACGGATCATGAAAATGGGTGGCAAAATCGTCAAGGTTGAATTGGCCACCGGTAAGCCTGGAACCAACACTGGCTTGAAGTAGAGTTGACCGACGTTGCTTGGTCCCCCCCAGATGTTCGAGGCGAGAGGTCGTTGTACCTCTCGTTTTTCGTGTCTGCTCTCCGGGAGGATCGATCTCTATCTAGCGTTTGCCCCATTGATGGGGTTTCCAACACCTGCTATGTTTAAGTCTTTAACCTGATGTGGATCTGGGGTTGTCCCTCAGACCCAGTATGGTCGCCCTGAATCGCCCCATGAACACTGAAACCTATCTCAATCATCCAACCTTTGGCTTACTCTTTCGTGTCTGTCCCATTGGAGAAGATCGAGAATTATTTACAACCTTGTATGCTCAGCGTTTATTTTTTATTGTAACGACGGGGGAACGGGGATTAGCCTTTGAACCTCTAACCCGTGCTGATGCTCGGGCTGTGATTGAAAATCGTCTGCGCCAGTTGCGTCGTACGGGACTGGCTCAGGAACATGAGAAGTTACAGAAGATCCGCAAACAGATGTTTTAACTCGACCTGGGTTGGTCTTTGATGGTGTAAGTTGTCACATTGAATAGGACATATTTTTGAGTGATATCTTTTGCGATGAAAGGTGTTTGCTTGTTGTATCTGTGTATTATTAAGTGTCTGTAATCTATGGCCCATAGTCCATCGTCTGAGGAGGTTATTGAAGCGTTTTCATGTCGTTTGAGGATTTATCGATCGCCGATCGCCTAGCCCAAATTCGTCCGACGATTCCCAAATCGGTTCGTTTGGTGGCGGTGTCCAAAACCAAACCAGCCAGTGCGATTCGAGAAGCGTATCAGGCGGGGATTCGTGATTTTGGCGAAAGTCGGATTCAAGAGGCGATCGCCAAACAAGAGGAACTTAAGGATTTAGAGGACATTACCTGGCACTTTATTGGCCACCTGCAAACCAATAAGACAAAACTGGCGATGGAGCGGATGCAATGGATTCATTCAGTAGATCGGCTCAAACTAGCCCGAGAAATCCAGCGTCTGGTGGATAAAGGTAGTCCTTGCCCCAATCTCTGCCTACAAGTCAAATTTCGTCCCGATGCCAACAAATCGGGCTGGGATTGGTCGGAGTTACAACAGGAGTTACCGGAACTTGATCGCCTGTCTTCCCTGAAGGTGCGGGGAATCATGACTATTCTGCCCTTTGGTTTACCTCCCCAAGAGAGTCGTGAGATCTTTATCGAGGCCCGTCAAGGGTGCGATCGCCTCCGAGAAAAACCGTGGAAGCATCTGAGGTTCCCTGAACTCTCGATGGGGATGTCCGATGATTATCTCCTAGCCATTGAAGCCGGGAGTACAATGGTTCGCTTAGGGCGGATTCTGTTTGGCGATCGCCCCAATTAAGCCAACTCAGCCAACTCAGCGGATGCTCCTCTCGGCAAGGACAATAAAAATGATAGGATAAATAACCTATAGGTCTTAATTAAAATGGGTTGCATTGCCATCCATCCCAGCTACAATGGGAGCGAATCATCTTTGCCGATGGGCCTGTTGACCCTGTTGAAACCGCGAAGATTCTTCTTAAAATCCCTTAAGTGGGGTCCTTCAACCTGTCAATGATCCCTGATTGCAATGTTTAGCCGGAGTCGCCATGAGCAATATCTTTTCCAAGCTACGGGATTTCATCAATCCGGACGAACCGGTTGATTATGATTACGAGTATGACGACATGCAGGGGAATAGCAGCACCTATCAGCCCCTGTATCCCAGTGACACCTCAGCATCGGCTCCTAACACCGATGTAACTAATGCCGGAACTCGTTTGCGCGATCGCTCCCCCTTGAGCAGTTCCTCCGGCTTAACGCCTCCCCCTCCTCAGCGGGGTTCAAGTATGAATTCAGGAATGAGTAACGTGATTGGATTACCTGGCGCAGCAAATGGCATTTCCGAAGTCGTGGTCATGGAACCGCGCACCTTTGAAGAGATGCCCCAAGCCATTCAAGCTTTACGGGAACGGAAATCGGTCGTTTTGAACCTAACGGTGATGGATCCCGATCAAGCTCAACGAGCCGTTGACTTCATCGCTGGAGGAACCTTCGCCCTCGATGGCCATCAAGAACGCATTGGCGAGAGTATTTTTCTGTTTACCCCCAGTTGCGTGCAAGTTAGCACCCAGTCCGGTGTCGTTCGCGACGTGATGCAGCCCCATCTGCAAGCTCCGGGTGCTACGAATCCCGGACAGGCCAGTAGCAGCAGCTCAACTCCGAGTTGGGTTCCTGACTTCGGCCGCCTGGCTCAATCCTAGATCTCTGGTTCGTCCTCACAGTTGTCTAAGCCCTTGTCTTCTTCCCTTGCGATTATCGGCGGTGGCATGATGGCCGAAGCCATCCTTTCCCGCCTCTTAGCCCAACAGGTGTATCGTCCTGACGAGGTTTGGGTGGGTGAACCCAATCCTCAGCGTCGGGAGTATTTGGCACAAACCTATCAGGTACAGGCCAGCGATGATAACGCCACCCTTGCGGCTGAGGCCGAGACGCTTCTTTTGGCCATCAAGCCGCAAATTTTTGCAGCCGTATCTGAGCAACTTCCTCCCGGAACGCTCTCCCCCAAGACGTTAGTCATTTCCATCTTGGCAGGAACACCCCTGTCTAAGTTAGAGGTGGCGTTTCCTGGTTCTCCTGTAGTGCGAGTGATGCCTAATACCCCCGCCACCGTCGGTGCGGGCATTTCTGCCTTGAGTGCTGGTCAAGCCGTGACAGAAGACGGCTTAGCGGTGGCTCGTAAGTTGCTCAGTGCCGTGGGAGAGGTGGTTGAAGTTCCCGAACGGCTTATGGACGCGGTAACAGGGTTATCGGGGTCAGGGCCGGGCTATGTGGCGTTGATGATTGAGGCACTCAGTGATGGCGGTGTCGCGGCGGGACTGCCCCGGGCCACGGCCCAACAGTTGGCGATCGCCACCCTCCGGGGAACAGCTCAACTCCTCAGTGAGACCGGGTTACATCCAGGAGAACTCAAGGATCGCGTGACCAGTCCTGGGGGAACAACCATTGCCGGAATTGCGCAACTCGAGGCCCAAGGACTGCGATCGGCTCTCATTTCAGCGGTGCAGGCGGCCGCTGAGCGGTCTAAGGCTTTGGGAAATGGTTGATGATCAGTTGGTGCATGATTCGAGCCGATCAGGGCAAGAGATCGGTTGTATAGCAATGTATAGCAATCGAAGATTGACTTAGGACACTCTGAGTTGGGAGAGAATCCCCTACCTCTTGCCTCTTGCCTCTTGCCATCCCCTCCACCGGAGGGGTGCCCGGAGGGCGGGGTGGGTTCTTCCTCTTGCCTCTTGCCTGTTCCCTGTTCCCTGTTCCCTGTTCCCTTCTTTTGTACTATTCAGACCAACTTTTGCTATATCATTATCGTTCACACCATTCATTGCGCGTTTGTCGGAGCGTTCCTAACAACGTAGAGACAAACGTACAACGCCTCAACTCAGAACTATCGCGATGAACAATCGTTATTCGTCCTAATTGACCCATGACATGATTACGACGGTCAAAAACGACCCGTCGCGCCCCTTGAACCCGCCGCAGAGTGCTGTTATCCTCATCGTAGCGAACGGCGGATGATAAGGCTATC
>LJZT01000072.1 GCA_001314905.1 Phormidium sp. OSCR | reverse complement strand
CCCTTTTGGAAGGCTAAACTCATTTCTATTGCCCTCACCCTCGGCTCGATGTTAATGTTAGCCGTGGCCTCGATTCTAATTATCATCAGCGACTTTATTGTTAAATTTATCGTCGGCCGGGTTGGGGAATATGAATCGGAATTGATGTCGGCGTGGTATCAACTCACCTTTCCCCTCGCCTTAACGCTCGTGGCCATCGCCTTCGCCTTTATCTACCGCTATGGAACCAGCCGTTGGAAGCGGGGAACCCCAGTCATTCCAGGAGCGATCGCCGCAACAGTCCTCTGGGCCGCCGTCTCTAGTCTCTTTCGCCTCTATGTCTCCTCTTTTGGCAGCTATAACCTCTACTATGGGGCCGTCGGGGCGGCGATCGTTCTGTTACTCTGGCTCAAATTGAGTGCTTTAGCCATTTTAGTCGGTGCCCAGTTAAATATGTCCATTGGCCGCTTCCGCCGTCGCAATTATCGCCGCTATCGCCAGGCCCAGACATCTTCCCAAAACTCCCCTCAAAACTCCCCTCTCGATCAACCCGCAGACTCCTCCCATTGAGAATAGGGGAACCTCACCAAATTAGCATTGTAATATCGAGGATCATCGGACACTTCCACCCCCAACCACGGGGGAGGGGTAAACGCCTGTTCCTCCGCCTCAAGTTCCACTTCCGCCACAATTAACCCCTGATTCTCGCCAAAAAACTCATCAATCTCCCAGGTAAGTCCCTCATAGGTGAGTTGATAACGCCGTTTCTCAATGATGGGTGGTTCGCAGAGGTTGTCCAACATCTCCTGGGCCTCCCCAGGGGGAATCGCATACTCATACTCTAGGCGGGAGACTCCCACGGTTGCCCCTTTTAGGGTAAGCCAGGCCCGATCGCCCCCAAGACGAACCCGAATCGCTAAATCCGGTTGGCGAGTGAGATAGCCTTGGCGGTAGAGAACTCCCGGATTCGGCGATCGCCAAGAGTCATCCTTCACTAAAAACTTACGTTCAATTTCTTGGGCCATTCAGGTTTCGCTGGTGTCCGTTGCGATGATACGGCACAATCTTAAGGCAGAACGTTGAGCTATTGCTATGGTAACCGGTCACACCAAACTCCTCGGGATTATCGGCAATCCCGTCGAGCATTCCCTCTCTCCAGCCATGCAGAACGCCGCTTTAACGGAGATGGGGTTAGATTTTATCTATTTACCTTTTTCCGTGGCTTCACGGGACATTGAGGCGGCGCTATTGGGCTTTGAAGCGGTTGGGGTGGTTGGCTTTAATGTGACCATTCCCCATAAACAGGCGATCGTCCCCTATCTCGCGCAACAAACGGAGGTGGCTAAGGCGGTGGGTGCGGTGAATACGGTCCTCTATCGCGATGGGGGCTGGTGGGGAACCAATACCGATGTGGCGGGGTTTATTGCCCCGTTAGCAGACCCGTCTTGGGGCGATCGCACCGCTGTTATCTTAGGGAATGGGGGCGCGGCCCGAGCGGTGGTGGCGGGGTTAACGCAACTCGGCTGTGGGACGATTCATGTTGTCGGACGGGATCAGCAAAAACTGACTCACTTTGCCGAGAGTTGGCAGGCTTCGAGTCTTGGAGTCCAGCTAACTCCCCATCTTTGGCAGAGTTTACCAGAATTACTGCCTCAAACCCATCTGCTGGTTAATACTACCCCAGTCGGGATGGGACCACAGGGCGATCGCACTCCCGTTTCCGCTGAACAACTGGCGAGTCTTCCTCAAACCAGTCTCGTCTATGATCTCATCTATACCCCCCGCCCCACCAAACTCTTACAATTGGCACAAAATCAGGGTTTACAGACCCTTGACGGCACTGAAATGCTCGTCCAACAGGGTGCAGCGGCCTTAGCCCTCTGGACGCAATCAGTGACCTCTAAACCGGTTCCCGTCAAGACCATGCGAGAGACTCTACTCGCCCATCTCTCCTGTTAATCTGATAGACTCTGAACTTTAGTCGATTCAAGAGCAGCCTGCAACAGCGATAAAATTGCCCGGTCTTGAAACCGTCGGGCGCGATCGCCTAAAATCTCGGCAAACTCCTGACACTCCCCTTGTTCGCGGCTTGCCTCTTTAGACCAACGACGAATCCGATTGAGACTCCCCCGTTTCGACCAGTCTAACAGTTGCTCCAACACCTCAGCATTGGGAAGCTGAAGCTGGTCTATCATCGCCTCGGGCGTTTCCCCCCTTGATGGAGAGGGAATCGGCCCTGGAGAGGGAGGAGTCGCCGCATAATGCCAATCGAGTTCTAAAAGCTGTTGTAACAGATCTAAGAGTTCCTCAGCCTGAACCGGTTTGGGCAAAAACGCCGTCCCGCCCAACTGCAAACTGCGATCGCGATCCTCGTCAAACACACTCGCCGAGGAGACGACAATGGGAATTTCCTGAAACTGAGGAGTTTGGCGTAACCGCTCAATCAAAGAAAACCCATCGTCTCCCGGCATCACTAAATCCGTTAAAATCAAGTCGGGTTGAGTCTCCAAGGCGCGATCATATCCCTCACTCCCATCGGCCGCCACCAGCACCCGAAACCCCAACGGTTCCAATAAACTTTGGATCACCCCGCAATTTTCCGGCTTATCATCCACCACTAAAATCGTTCGTTCCCGGCCAGCATAGCCCAAAATATGACCATATCGTGCCAGGGATTGCAGCGACCAGTCCTCAGCCAACCCTAAGACGAGATCAAAGAAAAAGGTACTCCCCTGATTCACCTGACTCTGAACCTGAATCTCACTCCCCATCAACCGCACAATCTTCTGAGAAATCGCTAACCCCAAGCCAGTTCCTTCTGCCATTTGAGAGGCCTTGCCAACTTGTTCAAACGGCTTAAAGATGTGAGCAAGCTGCTCTTGACTCATCCCCACCCCAGTATCCTGAATTTTAAAACGAACTTTCACCTTTTTCTCTAAATGCTCAATCACAGCGACCTCAAAGGTAACTTGACCAACCTTCGTATATTTCACAGCATTGCCCAAAAGGTTAATTAGAACCTGCCGCAAGCGTTTTTCATCGGCACAAACCGCCTCGGGAATTGGGGTAATAACCTGATAATTCCAGTCTAAGTCTTTCGCTACTGCTTTGATTTGACAAATTTCTGATACACCAGTTAAAAATGCCGGAAAGTGGAACTCCGACGGATGAACTTCCATTTTTTGAGCTTCGATTTTTGATAAATCGAGAATATCATTGATTAGGGTCAGTAAATGAGAGCCACATTGGTGAATGATTGTGATTCCTTGACGTTGTTCCTCGCTATGAGGATTCCGTTTCAGGATTTGCGCATAGCCGAGAATGCCGTTGAGAGGGGTTCGCAATTCATGACTCATATTCGCAAGAAATTCGCTCTTGGCTCGGTTAGCTGACTCCGCTAGTTCCCTGGCTTTCGCTAGTTCTTGAGTTCGTTCTGCGACTTGCTGCTCTAAGGTTTGTGAATAGTCTCGTAGTTGATGTAGTCGGTAGCGGTTGACGATGAGACGATTCCAAATCAAAGAGCCAATTAAAGTCATAGACCAAATAATCAGTATTTGGAGAATAACGTTCTGTTGTAATTGATGTAAATCTTGTAAGAGATAGGATTCATCGACGAGGATATGGATAGTCCAATCTAAGTTATCGACTGTAAAATCAACAACTTCAATAAAATCTGGATAAAATTCTTGATTAAATTGAGA
Organism: Phormidium sp. OSCR; assembly: GCA_001314905.1. Taxonomy (GTDB): domain Bacteria; phylum Cyanobacteriota; class Cyanobacteriia; order Cyanobacteriales; family Geitlerinemataceae; genus Sodalinema. The sequence goes on along the minus strand of LJZT01000072.1, from coordinate 19,159 downwards.
TAACTCTGACTTGGATACGTCTAAAATCGTCTCTTTTTCAGTATTTTGTTCTTTGAAATAATTAAGTATTTTGTTAGATTTGGGATGAATAAATACCCGGTCTTGTCGAGTCGTTAAATAGACAATTTCTCGGGATTCTTGGTTATAAGATTCAATAAAACTACCTAAAAACGGGAGCGTAGTATCCACAGAAACAAGCCCTAAAAATTCTTGAGTTCCTGAGTCAAAAAACGCTCGAATCAGCGAAATATAAATTAAATTCGTATCAAAATAGGGTTCAGTGAAGATGGGTTCTCCCCCAGCTTGTTTTCCTTGTGCATACCAGGGTTGGCTATGAAAATCGTAGTCTGAGGTTTCCCATTCATCCGTGATTATGAGTTGCTCCCTCTCTGTTCCTTGACGGTAAATATAGGGGCCAAAATAGCGTTGCTCGGGGGAAAAGCGGTAGGGTTCAAACCAGACTCCGATTCCATAAACGAGATCGGGGGAGGTTGAATTGATGAGCTGGCTTAGGGTTTGTTCAACTTGCTGACGATCGCCGCGCAGAGGTGACAGAAAGGTAGCAGCAATTTCGGAAATTTGTTGAGTGGTAACGATATGTTTGTCGAGGGTGGCTGCAATTTCTACGGCGCGATCGTGCCGTTCCATGTAAGCTGTATCTGTAATAGTTTTAGCTCGAATTTTATAGGAAACTAGGACTAACATTGTCAGGAAAACTGCTGGAAGCCAGCAAAGTAGGCGCAGTATCCAGATATTAGTCAGAGAATTACGCAGTTTCGACATAATATTGGTCATGTATTTGACTAGGCAGAGCAAGCCTATCCTGACTATACAGTGATTTTTAGGGTTTAGATAACGTGAAACTCGTAAAACTACGGATGTCGGCGATCGCCACCTGGTTTTTATGTAATCCAAACTACATTTATCATCACAAACCCAGAAAAACCGAGAGGGAGGCTATTGCTTAGGACGCGATCGCCAGTCATAGCGATAGGATGGCTATCAATCATTAACACCCCTTCAACAATAACATAAGCATCCAGGTGGGAAAACCCAATTGGGTTTTGATATAGAGAGTTTAACCCTGCACCGCCGCCGTTAGCACGCTTTAGCCATCCAGGGAGACTCAAGTGCTGCGTTCGAGGACAATCGCGGTTCAGCCAGAACCGTCATGAGCGAGTCGAAATCAGTCACCTCTAACCCCGTTCCCATCAGCCCAATATAAAATTATAGGGGTGAAACATTTTCCGCCCCTACGCCCCCATCTATTCTCAGTCCTTGGATTGACCCTTTGAACCCTTTTGAAAACCGAATTTCCAAGCCAGGACACTCATCAATACTCCTAACAGCAAACTCCCGATAGTTGTTGTCACCTGAAACTCCAGGCGATCGCGATTCTGGGGCGGATCTGCTACCGCCACCGTCGCCACCACCGCACTGGTGGCCACTCCCACACTGGCGATGGTGAGAGTAGTATTCAGACGGCGATCGCTGCGAGTTTGTTCAATCTGATTCAGACTTTCAACCGCCTTAATCGAGTTTTCAACTAACAATAATCCCGGACTTAAACTATTATAATCTCGCTCAATTTGCTTTAAATACTTTTCCCGAGCAAACTGACTAAATTTCTCAAACAACAAAGACCCCTCTTGACCCTGCCATTCTCCCACATCTTGCCCAGATAATTCTGAACTCAATTCAGCCGCCAATCCAGACAAAATCAGAACCCGTTTATCATAATTCTCTAAATTAGTTTCTAGTGTATAGCGTTGTTCCTGCAAATAATTAAGCTGCGTCGCATACACCGCCAAAACATTCAAACTTCGGCGCAAATAGTCTTGTAACTCCGTCAAATTCACCGCCGACTCTCCCAAGCGGGCTAAACTCTGATTCGTCACCTGGGGAACCAGACGAGATGGCTGTCGTAACGACTCCCGCAAGCGCCGACTTTGCTGAAACGCCCAGACCACTTTATGGCGGTATAAAAACAACAACTGGCAATGCTTCAAAAGAGATCCCACTCGCGTTTGTATCTCACTTTTCTGCCAGTGACAATCAAACAAACAAACTAATAGATGATAGCCGTTTCCCTCCCCTTCCCCTTGAGGGGGACACCAGAGTTCATACAGCGTCGCCCCGAAAAGACGACCCTCAGCCATCAAATCCACTTGCCAATTGGGGCAACTTCCCTTAAAATTAAGTTGAGTGCAAATATCTTGAGCTAACCTCAGCGGCGATTGATTTGCTAACATCAACTGTCCCCAAACCAACCAACTCGCGCCCAACGTTCCAGGAGAGCGATTTCCCGGTTTCTCACAATAGTTAAAAACCGTTTTTTGGATGTTTCCCAGTTCCTGAAACGATTTGACCTCCGACTTCTCCCCAGAACAGTCAATTTGAACCATTTGACTATCTTTATTCTTCTGCCATCTAATATAACCATCTAGTGGAGATGGCAGCTTTCCATCCGGGGGGAACTCCTGAGAGGGGGCGGTTTTCCCTGACTCTGGGGCGGACTCAGCCGCCGACTCCGCGAGTAAATCGTAGAGAAAGCAGTCAAGGGTGAGAAATCGCAGACAATCCTGTTCATCCATATCCTATCAATCCAACGGGGGGCTAGACGGGGGCAACAATCACAGCTAAGCTAGAGGACGATAGGGAAAAAGTTGACGGGCGATCGCAAAACAGTCCTCCGCCCCCAGAACCCGCTTAATCGTCTCAGGAACCTCCGACTCATCCCCATCCCGTCCCCGCAGTTCCGCCTCAATCCTATCCAATAACTCCTGCATATCCTTCAACTCCTCAATATCCCGAGCCAGATTGTCCGTTTCCGTATTAAAAGGGTCAGGGGTTTCATCCGGGAGAAAATCCCCCCCCTTGTTGCGTTCCTGACTGGGGCGATTTAAGGCTTGGCGGGCTTCAACATAGCTGGGTTTCAACTGCGGACAGTTGCGGGCAATAGCATCCAACCGATCATACTCCTCCGTCTCCCCCACAGTCCGAATCTTCTCCTGAACCGACTCCGGGAGAGACTCCTTCAGAGAACAAACCGCCGCCAGAAACGCCTTGAGGGTCAAACGAGTGAAAGGTTCCATCATGTTATATCTCCAGTTAAGGTAAACGCGGCCCAATAATAAGGATGACGATAGAGTTGCGCGCTGGGGTCTTGTCCTTCCAGAAAATCCAATTGGTCCAACAGAAAAGGACGAACCCGGACATCATCCGCCTCATACCGCCTCAGTTCCGCCTCATAGAACTCCCGTAACCCCCCTACATCACAAGTCGACAGCCAGCCTTTCGCCTCAGCCAGGGCCTGGGGTTCCGGGACTCCCGCCAGAACCTGGTCATAGAACCTCAGCGTCAACAGCATACTCGCCGCCGATTCCACCGTCCAGAGGGTACTCAACAGCAACGACACCCCCGCCACCAGCCAGCCACTACTGAGACCCACATAGTCCGTGGTAATCGATGTTTGGCCAGCCATCGCCGTCTCACAAGCCGCCAAACTGACTAAACGATAGCCCGACAGGGGCAGGTCCAGCAACTCCTCAACTCGCAAAAACTCCCTCCCCGACAACGCTAACCAAGACCGTTCCGGCGCATGGAAATCATAGCCCCCATGTCCCGTAAAGTGCATCAGCCGATAGTCCCCCTGTCTCAGTTCCTTGCTCAGAGAGTCTTGACGCACTTGCTCACCACAGCGAGACTGCACCCGCTGAAACCGCAGACCGAGGCTTTCCGTCTCCAACTGGGCAAATTCCAGACGCGGTAGGTCCTGACTCTCAGGATATCCCACCAGTAGCAGCGGCGTCTCGGAGGTGATGGGGGGAAGTGGCTGTTGCGCCAGAGTCATCCCCACCTGGGCGCTGGGAAGTCGGCTGAGACTGTAATGGGAGGGGAATAAGGCTTCTAGGGGGAACAGATGCAAATCCCGGTGGGGCAGTAAAATCAGATGGTCAATCTCCTCATCCGCCAACTCCCCCAGCAGCGCCTCAATCCGCAAAATCTCCCCCAACCGTTGCAGGCGAGAGTCCATATTCCGCCGCCAGGGATGGTCCGCGTTGGCAGAACCGGACTTCGATTTGCCGCTGCGATAGTCTTGATAGTCCTGTTTCCAGGTCTCCACCCACTCTTCCCACTCCAGTAATTGTCGCAGTCTCGGCAACCCTGCGTCACGCTCCTCGGCAGCCAGAATGGGGATGGGGTCTTGGTTGGGTTTGAGCAGAAACAGAGTCAAGGCGGCGGGACTGATATGCCAATACACCGCTGCTGTCTTCTCTGGGCAAAGATATCGTTGCAAACTGGGGAAGTCAGGACTGGGAATCTCCTCAGTCCCCCCTGACAGCAACCAGCGCAAACAGCTATTTTTGCCCCGTTCCGCCAGCATCAAGGCCGCCTGAGAATGTCCCGCTTGGCATTCTAGGTCAACGGTCAACTGTTGCAAGCTGATAAACTCCAGGGACAGTTGTCGTTGTTTCCCCGGACTGGAGGTTTGTTGAAGCAAGCGGCGCAACAGGTCAGCCCCCTGGCGACGGACTTCTGCGGCTTCCTCGGTTTGACCCAGTTCAAAGAGAACGCGGCCCAAGTCTCGCAGGACTTCGAGTCGCCGTTCGGGGGAGTGGGTTTCGCTGAGGGTGTTGAGGGCGGCGTTGTAGCCGTTGGCGGCTTTGCGCCAGAAGGGATAAGGGTTCGCGTCCCGGCGACCTCGGAAATAATGGGTGAGACCAATATAGTAATTCAACCATCCCGCCCCTTCTGGGTCTCGGTCCGGGGGACAATATTTCAACCCTTCCTCATAGCTGGCTAACTCTCCCTCATAGCCCCGTTGGTCGAGGGCGGGGTTTTGCAGGTGAGGGGGGAGGGTGAGGCGAACGGAATAGAAGCATCCTCGCGACTTTCCGGCAGCAACCCCTCGGTTGACCCAGACTTCTGCATACTTAGGATTGAGTTCAAGAGCGCGGTCATAACTGGCAAGCGCCTCCTCAGAGCGACCTAAGTTATACAGCGCAACACCCCGGTTAGTCCAGGCATTTGCATCCTTAGGATTGAGTTCAACGGCGCGGTCATAACTGGCAAGCGCCTCCTCAGAGCGACCTAAGTTACCCAGCGCAATACCCCGGTTATCCCAGGCATTTGCATCCTTAGGATTGAGTTCAAGGGCGCGGTCATAACTGGCAAGCGCCTCCTCATAGCGACCTAAGTTACCCAGCGCACTGCCCCGGTTGACCCAGGTAATTGCAAACTTAGGATTGAGTTCAAGAGCGCGGTCATAACTGGCAAGCGCCTCCTCAGAGCGACCTAAGTTATACAGCGCATTACCCCGGTTAACCCAGGCATCTGCATTCTCAAATCCCAAATCCCCCTGACTCCCCCCAGGAGGTCTCCCTAGAGATATCTCTTCCCCAATCCCCGACGGCGACAGAGGAAGCGAACTCCCCCTCAAACGCTCCTGCAATCGTCGTCCCCAATCCCCCACCCCTTGCGCCAGAGGGAACTCTCCCAACTCAGCAAACTCCAGCATCGCCCCAACAAACCGCGCCTCTGGGGGATTCACCAACCAATCCTCCCCCGCCCTCTCCAACCAATCCAACCAATCCTCCTCCCGGGCCTGAGCCTCCCAGCCCTGCAACCACTCCCGCACCGCCTCCAATCCCCCATGTCGCTGCTGCAACAACTCAGGAAACAACGACTTAAACTGCGCCGCCGTCAACGGAGACAGCGGTTGAGCCAACTTCTGCCCTCCATACTGGCCCGCCAACTCACCAACCCGCCCACAGCCAAGTTCCCCCAACCGCACCATCCGCGACGCCAGTTCCCGCTGAGGGCGCGGAGACGGCAAAACCCGGTCACGGCCAAACCGCATCAACCAACGGTGAAAAAAGCGGTCATCCACTCGCTCCCCCAAATACTCCAACACCCGCCCCGAATCCCATCCCTGAGCCACCCCATCGAGCAATCCCAGAAAAAATCGTTCATATTTAGCATCACTGAAAGGATTTATCTCCGGCGGCGGTGGCGATTCCGGCCGCCGTCGCCCTCCCCACCAGCGCCCCACCAGAGATGTCAACCAACGCCAAAGTCGTCTCAACATTTCAACCCAATTAACCCGAAACAACCCATCAAGCCATCACCATCAGAGGAGTCCATCGCCAACCCAGCCCAAAATCCCACCCTGCCAAGCCACCCCCACCCCTCCACTCTACCGCAGACCCCGCCCCGACTTCCCCCCCCAAATCTCCTCGCCAAAACTCTTGACACCCGTCAACCGTTATCCTATAATGAAAATATAAAACCAAGTCATTCCATCTAAGTAAAACGCACCAAATTTTTTACCTAGGTCGGCAAAGGCTTCGCCGCCCCGGTGCGGGCGGCGCAAAGCCAAACATCTAAGCTGCGCAATTTTTTTCAAGTTGTACATTATAGATTAACGTACAGAAATACAGCTCAACCGTCCCCAACAGCGATAAACTAGACTCTAGCCACCGCGCCTAACTCAACTTGCCGTGACCCGTTTCATCCACGACCAATTTGCCAAAGATTATCTCGAAGAACTCCTGACCCCCTATGGGACCATCCAATCACCGCGACGAGTCGCCGGGGAAGTCCGGCAAATCGACCTCTGGTTTTCCCCCAACCCCGAACCTCGGCTGTCCCCAGACACCTTAGGACTCTTGGCTCGTACCCTGAACCATCCCGCCATCTTCGAACCCTACCGCAACCCCGTCACCGCCAGCGAAATCCGTGATTGCGTCCTCAAACTCCTCGTCATCGCCGCCGAACTCGAACGAGAAGCCCGACGTCAACAAACCCAACTCCCCGACTCCCGCCAACCCCATCTCTGGATTCTCACGCCAACCGCCTCAGACAACCTCTTAGACGGCTTTGGTGCTACCCTAGAGAGAGAAACTTGGGGCGACGGCATCTATCACTTAGCACCCCGGTGGCGAACAGCCATTATCGTCATCCACCAACTCCCTCGCCACCTCGATACCCTATGGCTGAGGGTCTTAGGGCGAGGTCGAGTCCAGCAACAGGCCATTGACGAACTCGGACAACTCTCCCCAGACAATCCCTTTCGTCGCAACGCCCTAATGCTGCTCAATCGCCTCAAAGCCGACCTAGAAACCAACAACAGCCCTAATCCAGAGGATAGAGAGTTAATTATGCGTTTATCTCCTCTATTTGACCAACAACTCGAAGCCGCCCAACTCTCAGGTCGACAACAGGGACTTGAACAGGGTCGAGAACAAGAACGACGAGAGGCGATCGCCAGCCTCCTCGAAACCCGATTCGGCCCCCTAGACAACGAACTCAGCCAACTCCTAGACATCCTCATCCAGCGTCCCTCCAGCGAAATCATGCCCCGACTGCTGCAACTGTCGCGAGAGGAGTTAACCGAGCAGTTTAAATCACCATAAAACCCCGTCCAAGCCTAGATTTGACCGAAGACCCTCACCCACCTCCTATCCCCAAAAAAGCCCCCAGTGTCCTCAAGACACCGGGGGCTGACTCATTAGCTCACGCAGCAATTTTTCCAGTCACCTAACCAATATTTTCCATCACCGCGAACATCGGCAGATACATCGACAACAGAATCGAGCCAACCATGCCCCCAATGACCACAATCATCAGCGGTTCCATCATCGAGGTCAGACCCTTAATCGCCTGTTCCACCTCATCCTCATAAAACTCACCCACCTTCATCAGCATCTTATCAAGTTCCCCCGTTTCCTCCCCAATCGACATCATCTGAACCGCCAACGCCGGCATCACCCCCCGTTCTCGGAACGCCTCACTAATACTTCCCCCCTCCGAAATTTGGGTCTTGGCGTAGTCAATCGCCTCAGCAATCACCTCATTCCCCGCCGTATCCCGGACAATCTCCATCGCATTCAAAATCGGCACCCCAGAGCGAGTGAGAGTCCCGAACACATTACAGAAACTCGCCACAGCCGACTTCTCAACAATCTCCCCAAACATCGGCGCCTTGAGAATCAAACCATCAATTTGAAAGCGTCCAACCGGAGTTTTGTAGTAGGCTTTAATCGCAAAGACAATCCCGATCAAGATAGCCACAAAAATAACAATAGTGTAGTTACGAAGTTCGAGCCAACTCTCAGCTTCTGGATCCTCCGCCGGGAGGAATGGCCCCCGCAAAAAGAAACTAATGTTCATCATGACCTGAGTGAACATCGGCAGTTCCGCATCCAACTGGTCAAAAATACCCGTAAACGTGGGCAGCAGAAAAATCGTCATCCCGAGGAAGATGATGATCGCAATACCGCCTACGGTTTTCGGGTAAGACATAGCCGACTTCAACTCATTCTCAATTTTGGCGCTTTTTTCCAGAAGCATCGCCAAACGATTGAGAACCTCATCGAGAACCCCACCCACCTCTCCAGCAGCGACCATACTGACATAGAGTTTATCAAAACAGCCTGGGTGCTTCCGCATCGCCTCAGCAAGAGACCCCCCCTCTTCCACCTCAAGACTAATCGCCCGTAAGGCTCGTTTCAACTTGATATTGGCGCACTGTTCCGTTAGTACCGACAAACAGCGCAACATCCCCACCCCAGCATTAAACATCGCGGCAAACTGTCGAGAAAAGACCGCTTTATCCTTAACAGTTACACTGGCGATCGCCGCCGAAATTGTTTCTTCTAAATTACTGAGATCAAACCCTTTTGACTCAGCCTTAGCTACATTTGTCATTGTTTTAATTCCAATGTCTTAATTTCAATACTGGCACTGCTGTAAAACCACCCTAAATAGAACTTGATGAGTGGTGAAGGAGCATATCTTGGGACTCAAGCAATCCAAACCCAACCCCATCGATATACTCCTTAGCCCATCATCCCCTAACGAGCCTTAGCTTTCACTTTGCCCTGGGTGGGTGCACCCCCGGCTTTGACACGAGGATCAATCAAGCGATCGAGTTCATCGATTTTAGACGTTTTACTGATCGCATCTTCATAGGTCACTTTTCCCTCATTCACCAGGCGGGCTAAAGCCATTTCCATAGTTTGCATTCCCATCCTGCTCCCCATCTGGATAGACGAATAGATTTGGCTCGTTTTCCCCTCCCGAATTAGGTTGGAAATAGCTGGACTATTGACCATAATTTCATGAGCAGCACAACGGCCACCCCCAACCTTTTTGAGCAAGTTTTGAGAACAGACCCCAACCAACGCCGTTCCCAACTGAGCGCGAATTTGCGGCTGTTGAATCGGCGGGAAAACATCCAGCATCCGGTCAACCGTAGAAGCCGCTGAGTTGGTGTGCAACGTTCCAAAGACCAAGTGACCCGTTTCTGCCGCAGAAATCGCCAATGAAATTGTTTCCAAGTCCCGCATTTCCCCCACCAGAATAATATCTGGATCTTCCCGCAACGCCGCTTTCAGAGCATTAGCAAAACTCTTCGTATCTTCCCCCTTTTGGCGTTGATGGAACAGACTTTTGATGTTGGGAAACACATACTCAATCGGGTCTTCCACCGTCAGAATATGCTCCGATCGCGTCCGATTGATCAAATCAATAATCGCCGCCAGCGTCGTCGTTTTCCCCGACCCCGTTTGTCCAGTCACCAACACCATCCCCCGAGGACGCATCGACAGTTCCCGGAGAATTTCAGGAACCCCGAGCTTCTCAAAATTAGGAATCTCCGACGCCAACGCTCGCAAACAAGCAGCAAAACAACCCCGTTCCCGATACACATTCACCCGAAAGCGAGACAAACCCTTCACCCCATAAGCGCAATCCAACTCCCAGTTCTGCTCAAGATCCTTACGTTGATTATTATTGAGCATACTGAAAATCAGCCGTTGGCACTGATCCGGGGCTAACGACTCCCCAAACTGAGGCTGAGGCGTCAGCTTACCACTAATGCGAAAAAAGATCGGCGCACCCGCCTGGATGTGCATATCAGAGCCACCTTGTTCAATCAAGGACTCCATCACATCTTCAATCATGTATTCCATAACAGTTCATTCGCTCCTTTAACGGCGTACAGTTGCAAGTTTAGTCCTGGAAACGGGGGGTCATACAATAGGGACAATCCATCCATTCAGGATCTAACCCCGCCCCACAGTTGCTACAGGTGAGAGAACTCTTGCGTTTCGCCTTGAGTTCCGCTTCCAAGCCTGAATCGGTGAAAGTGACACGATCAACCTCCTCAAAGGTAGTATGCCCCTGCTTCACCAGATCAAGACTGTAGGCCAGAAGAGTCGTCATCCCCTGTTCTACGGCCTTCTCCTTAATCCGTTCCGTAGGTGCATTTTCGTTGATCAACAGCGCCAGTTCTTCCGTCGTTTGCAGAAATTCATAAACCCCGACACGTCCTTTATACCCAACACCACTGCATTTTGGACAAAGCTCACCGCGCTCCTGTAACTCTTGGCGCTCAGCCGGCGGAATCGTATTAGCCTTATAAAACGTCGCCTCCACATCCGTCGAAGCCGTCATCCCATAGCGGGCCAACTCCTCGCGCTCAGGAGTGTACGGAATCCGACATTCCCCACAAACCCGCCGCATCAGACGTTGAGCCAACACCCCCAACAAAGACCCAGAAATCATAAACGGTTCAACCCCCATCTCATCCAGACGAGCGATCGCCCCAGCCGCATCATTCGTGTGTAACGTCGTCAAGACCAAGTGACCCGTCAACGCCGCCTCAATCGCCGTTTTTGCCGTTTCCTTATCTCGAGTCTCACCCACCAGAATAATATCCGGGTCTTGCCGCAGAAACGCCCGCAGAATATTAGCGAACGTTAGATTTTTCTCCCGAATCACCTGACATTGACTAATCCCATCGAGAGCATACTCAATCGGATCTTCCGCCGTACTAATATTGACCCCTGGGTCATTGCGCTCAGCCAAAATCGAATACAGAGTCGTAGATTTACCAGACCCCGTCGGCCCCGTCACCAAAATCAAACCAAAAGGACGACTGGCTACCTCCCGCACTTTTTCCAAGGTTTCGGGATCAGAAATAAGTTTATCCAACCCCAACTGAGTCGAAGAGTTATCCAGAATCCGCAGGACAATCTTCTCCCCATAACGAGTCGGCAGCGCATTAACGCGGAAATCCACCGCCCGTCCCTGGAACATCCGCCTAATCCGACCATCCTGAGCTTGACGGCGCTCAGCGATGTCCATATCCGAAATAATCTTGAACCGAGACGTAAGCGCCGGGATAATCAGTTTCGGCAGGCGCGGAAACGGCTCATGTAGCACCCCATCCTTGCGCATCCGAATCCGCAGGAACTCCTCTTGTGGCTCAACATGAATATCCGAGACATCATCCGTCAGAGCCTTCCGCAAAATCTTATTCACCAAGGCAATGACACTTTTATCCTCAGCATCAGCCTCTTCCTCCAAATCTGCCGCTTCTGGGGGGGCTTCTTCGAGGTCATCATCCTCCCCCGCCAGTTGAGCAAAATCTTCAACGCTGATGGCATTCTTCTCCGCCTGTTCCCGTTTTCGACTTTCAGCTTCTTTCTTAACCTGCTCATCCAAATACAATGAGATCAGCGATTGATAGTCATCAGGCGTGATAGCTTGCCGTTGTAAACTATAGTTTTTCGACCGTAGCATTCGCTTGAGGTCGTCTTGAGCCTCCAAGTTATCCGGGTCAACCATAGCCACAATCACAGACCCCTCCTGGATCTGTAGTGGCACAAAGCGATAGCGACGACAACTATCAACCGAGACAAATTCCAAGAGTTTATTGATCTGTCCTGGCGGTAACTCAGTGACCTCGGGATCAAAGGCCTCAACCCCGTAGAGAATTTTCAACTCAAACAGTTGTTGCTTCTTGTACTGGCGGATTAACTTAGGGGGTAGCTGTTTTCCGGTAATGCTTTCGATCGCCTCGATTAACGTACGACCTGACAGGCGGCTGTCTTCTTGCGCCTGACTCATCTGATCCGGGCTGACGTGACCCGCTTGAATCAGTTTATTTCCGAAAGGTGAGAAGTTCGTCTGAACCACCAAGGCACGCCGAGCTTTGGGGGCACTAGAAGAAAAGTTAGTCATGGCGTATTACACGAGCAGGTGAGGAAAATCGACAGTTGCATCGTCGAGACAGTGGCGAAGGCAACAGGACACGAAGGCAACTACTTCGATCAGTGTAGCTCACCCAATGGCTGGCCGTGGCCAAGCAACTGCCCTCAACAGCCCGACACCCAAGTTGGCGATCGCCTCCCCTCAAGCAACCTGGCTCCATCGACAACACAGAACGTTAAAATGGCCTAGGATTCTAATATAGACGTTCAATCTCAATCTAAGTGCTTCGAGGGGCTAAGTGCCTTGAGGGGGAGAGCCTAATTTCCTAAAATTAGACCGCTAAGACCCCAGCATTGTGGTGTATCGTGTGATTTGCGAGCGCCCTTGACCCGGAGCGCCTGTACCAGAAACTTGTAAGGGGAAAGCCAGACATGGACGAAGACAAGCAGTTCCAACAGGAGACCAACCAACCCAACGTAGAAACCGAACAACCCCCTGTGGATAGCACTGCTGATACCGTTCCTGAAGCAGTGACCGTCGAAGAAGCTCCTATAGAGGAGTTAGAAGACTCGGCCGAAGACTCGGGGGGGGATCATGCCGAATCTGCTCAGGAGAAGGACGTCGATCCCACAGTGATTGAAGCCGAAGCCGCCGCCGCCGCCGCCCAGGCGACAGAATCCCCCGAAGCCGCTATGGCAATGTTGAAGGCCACCGCCGAAGCCGCCCAATCTCAACTCGAAGATCTCAACCTACAATATGCTCGCCTAGCCGCCGACTTTGATAACTTCCGCAAACGAACCCAGAAAGAAAAAGCAGAACTCGAAGAACAAGCTAAATGTAACACCCTCAAAGAACTTCTACCGGTGGTCGATAACTTTGAACGGGCGCGGACACAGATCAAACCGCAAACCGAAGGCGAAACCAATATCCATAAAAGTTACCAAAGCGTTTATAAGCAGATGGTGGACTGCTTGAAACGCCTTGGTGTCGCCCCCATGCGGCCTGAAGGGGAAGAATTTGACCCCAATCTTCATGATGCCGTCATGCGCGAGGCCACCGATGCCTATCCCGATGGAACCGTCACCGAAGAACTGATGCGCGGCTACACCATCGGAGAACGGGTCTTGCGTCATGCCATGGTCAAGGTGGCAACGGCCCCGGAACCCGTGGTAAGCTCAGGGGAATCGGACACCGAGACCTCAGACTCCTAACGGAGCGCATCGCAACAGCAGTCTACCCCTGGCGTTGACCGTTTTGGAAGGCGCTAGGGTGTTCACGTCACATCCCGAATATGGGTTATGGGAAAAGTTATTGGTATTGACCTCGGGACCACAAACAGTTGTGTTGCTGTCTTAGAAGGCGGTAAGCCCGTCGTCATTCCGAATTCGGAAGGCGGACGCACAACCCCGAGCATGGTTGGGTTCACAAAATCAGGCGATCGCCTCATTGGCCAACTGGCAAAACGCCAGGCAGTTACCAATGCCGAAAATACGATTTACAGTATTAAACGCTTCATTGGCCGGCGTTGGGAAGACACAGAAATGGAACGCTCGCGAGTTCCCTATAACTGCATCCCTGGGCGAGATAACACCGTCGATGTCAAAATTCGCGCTCGCAACCACACCCCCCAAGAAATCTCGGCCACCATTCTGCAAAAACTCAAACAAGATGCCGAGTCCTATCTCGGAGAACCCATCTACCAAGCCGTCATTACCGTCCCCGCCTACTTCACCGACGGACAACGGCAAGCCACCAAAGATGCCGGAACCATCGCCGGCCTCGAAGTATTACGCATTATTAACGAGCCAACCGCCGCCGCCTTAGCCTACGGACTCGATCGCCATGACGAGGAACTGACGATCCTAGTCTTCGACCTCGGTGGCGGTACCTTCGATGTCTCAATCCTGCAACTCGGCGACGGCATTTTTGAAGTCAAAGCCACCGCCGGCAATAACCACCTCGGCGGCGATGACTTCGACAGTGAAATTGTCTCCTGGCTCGTCGAGAACTTCCGAGACGCCGAAGGCCTCGACCTATCCACCGACAAAATGGCCATGCAGCGGCTGCGAGAAGCCGCCGAAAAAGCCAAAATTGAACTGTCCTCCACCACAGAAACCCATATCAACCTGCCCTTCATCACCGCCGATGAAACCGGCCCCAAACATATTGATGTCCGCCTCAGCCGCAGTGAATTTGAAGAGCTAGTTAAACCACTCGTCGATAGCACAATTGAGCCGGTTAGTCAAGCCCTCGAAGACGCCAATATGAACACCGAGGAAATTGACCGCCTAATTCTCATCGGTGGCTCAACTCGGACTCCCGCCGTACAGCGAGCCATCAGTGACTTCTTCGCCGGCAAACAACCCGACTACTCCGTCAACCCAGATGAAGCCGTCGCCACCGGAGCCGCCATCCAAGCCGGCGTCCTCGGCGGCGAAGTTCAAGATGTCCTATTGCTCGACGTGACCCCCCTGTCCCTAGGCATTGAAACCTTAGGAGAAGTGTTCACCAAAATCATCGAACGCAACACCACCCTGCCCACCAGCAAATCCCAAATGTTCTCCACAGCCACCGACGGCCAGACCTCCGTCGAAGTCCATGCCCTACAAGGAGAACGGGCAATGGCCCGAGACAACAAAAGCTTGGGTAAATTCATTCTCATGGGGATTCCCCCCGCACCGCGAGGGATTCCTCAAATTGAAGTCAGCTTTGAAATTGACGCCAACGGCATTCTCAACATTTCCGCCCGCGACAAAGGCACCGGGCGCGCACAGAGCATCCAGATTACCAATACCGGCGGCCTAAGTGCCGAAGAAATTGAACAAATGCGCCTAGAAGCCGAGCAGTTCGCCGATCAAGACGAATGGCAACGGAACCTGGCCGAACTGCGCAACCAAGCCGATGCCCTGTTCTATAACTACGAAGATACCCTCAAACATAACGCCGACCTAGTCAGCGATCGCCTGAAACTCGAAGTCACCGAAAAAGCCCATCGCCTACAAGAAGCCCTCGACGAAACTAACCCCAACGTCGAAGAGATTCGCCAACGCCTGCACCAATTCCAACAAACCCTATTCGCCATCGGTTCAGCGGTGTACCAGGGAGAAACCCCCGAACTCGACGACCATCCCCACGAGGCGATCGCCCCAGATACCCATGACCCCTCCCAAACCAACCATCACCAGCAAGTCAGCCACGACTCCCCCACAACAGAACCTAGCCCCAGCGGACTAGAATTCACTGACGCCGATGACCTCGAAGATCTCGGCGACGACGACGATCTCGATACCGATTTAGCCCGAGAACTCGAAGATCTAGAAGCCCTCCTCTCACAAGAATCCCCCCCAGCCTCATCCCCCCCAGCCCGCCCTCGCCCAACAGCGAGTCCCCAAAAGCGACCCCCCAGCAAAGCATCCCCTCAAGACAAAACTCCCAGGCCAGCAGCGGAGCCAACAGACTCCCCAGCCCCCCAACCGGCTCCCCGAAAAGGTGATAATCCCTTTGATATCGCCTCATCCCCCACTGAGCCTGTCGACGATGGAGACCCCGATAATCCCTTTTTCTAACCCATCCTTCTCCTCTCTCGTCCACCAACGATGACAGACATCAGTCCAACATCGCTTAAAAAGACGAGAGAGCCACGATTCCTTCCTGTCCAACCCTTAGCAACAAGCGCGTTATGGCTGCCGACTACTACGAACTTTTGAGTGTTTCTCGCACCGCAGACAAAGACGAAATCAAACGAGCCTTCCGACGATTGGCCCGTAAATATCACCCCGACGTGAACAAAGAAGAAGGGGCCGAAGAGAAATTCAAAGAAATTAACCGCGCCTACGAAGTCCTATCAGATCCCGAAAAACGAGCCCGGTACGATCGCTTCGGCGAAGCCGGCGTCGGCTCAGGAGTGCCAGGAGCCGGCTTCTCGGACTTCTCCGATATCCCCGGTGGCTTCGCCGATATCTTTGAAACCTTTTTTGGCGGCTTCAGCAACACCGGCCAAACCCGCCGCCGCAGTGGCCCCACCCGTGGCGACGACTTACGCTTAGACCTAAAACTCGATTTCCGCGAAGCAGTATTTGGTGGCGAGAAAGAAATCCGCATCAGCCATCTCGAAACCTGTGGCACCTGTAGCGGAACCGGCGCCAAACCGGGAACCCGGCCTAAAACCTGTGGCACCTGTAGCGGCTCAGGCCAAGTGCGTCGCGCCACCCGAACCCCCTTTGGCAGCTTCACCCAAGTCTCCGTCTGTCCCACCTGTAACGGCACCGGACAAGTCATCGAAGACCAATGTGCCACCTGTTCCGGGAAGGGACAACTGCAAGTGGCCAAAAAACTGAAAATTACCATCCCCGCTGGAGTCGATAACGGGACTCGCCTACGGGTGCAGTCAGAAGGAGATGCCGGCAAGCGCAATGGCCCCCCCGGAGACCTATATGTCTATCTCTTTGTCAATGATGACAGTGAGTTCCAACGAGACGGAATTAATATCCTCTCAGAAATCAAAGTCAGTTATTTACAAGCCATCCTCGGCTGTAAAATTCCCGTGAAGACCGTCGATGGGGAAGTCGAAGTGACCATTCCCGCAGGAACCCAGCCCGGGCGGGTTATTACCCTAGAAGAACGTGGTGTACCTCGTTTGGGCAATCCCGTCAGCCGTGGCGACCATCTCTTAACCGTTCACGTCGACATCCCCACCAAAGTCAATGCCGAAGAACGAGAATTGTTGGAAAAACTGGCTAAAATTCGCGGCGATCGCGCCGGAAAAGGCGGTGTAGAAGGTTTTTTAGGAGGACTGTTTAAGTGAGTCAATCGAGATATTCGTCGGAACCGACTCCCAACACAGCCTCATCTGAGTCTTCATTTGACCCTCCATCGGAGCCTTCATCTGAGCCTCAGTCCATTGATGTGGAGTTGGATTTGCGAGGAACCCCCTGTCCACTAAATTTTGTGCGGACAAAATTACAGTTGCAGCGGATGCAGCCAGGCCAAGTGTTGGAGGTGTTACTCGATGCTGGAGAGCCAATTGAGCAGGTTCCCGATAGCTTGACCATGGCTGGATATGAAATTGAGACGATCCAAGACTGTCAGGGCTATTTTGCCTTGCAGGTTCGTTGTCCGCAACCATGAGTGACCTCATCGACGATCGCCCCTCTCAAGACTCCCGATTACACAATCCCCGAGGAACCGTGTTGGCGGTACAGGCTAACTTCTATCAGGTGCAATTGGATCCTGACCCCACCCCACCCACCCCGAGTTTGCTCTGTACCCGTCGCACACGCCTGAAAAAAGTCGGCCAACGGGTGATGGTGGGCGATCGCGTGGTCGTCGAAGAACCAGACTGGACAGGGAACCGGGGCGCGATCGCTGAGGTATTACCCCGTAAAACAGAGCTAGATCGTCCCCCCGTAGCCAATGCTGATCGTATCCTATTGCTCTTTACCCTAGACGAACCCAGCCTCGATCCGTGGCAGTTAAGTCGCTTTCTCGTGAAAGCAGAATCGACAGAATTGGCGGTAGAACTCTGTTTGAATAAACAAGATTTAGTGAGCCAGGCCGAACAAGACGCTTGGCGATCGCGGCTGCAAACTTGGGGCTATGATCCCCTCTTGATGAGTGTCAAAACCGGCTCAGGGATAGACGCTCTCAAACACCGGATTGGCCAAGGAATTACCATTCTCGCAGGGCCATCGGGAGTCGGCAAATCCAGCACCATCAATCGTCTGATTCCCCAAGCGAATCTCCGCGTGGCCAATGTCTCAGGAAAACTCGGGCGAGGCCGACATACCACCCGCCATGTCGAGTTATTTGAGTTAGAACAGGGGGGATTACTGGCCGATACCCCCGGCTTTAATCAGCCGCAACTGACCACCAGTGCCCAAGAACTCGCCCACTGTTTCCCCGAGATTCGTCAACGACGCCAGGGAGAAGACTGTCAATTTAGTGATTGTCGCCATCGAGACGAACCCGGCTGTCAAATACGCGGCGATTGGGAGCGTTATGACCATTATCGGACCTTTCTCGACGAGGCGATCGCCCAGGATACCGCCCAACATCAGACCGCCGAAGAGGAATCGAGTTTTAAGACCAAAGCTCAAGCCGGTGGAGAACGTCGCCATGAACCCAAACTGGCCTCAAAAAAATATCGCCGCCAATCCCGGCGGCGACAGCATCAAACCTTACAAGACCTATGTGAAGAATTAGATGAGAACTTCTAGACCATCTCGATGGGGTCTTGTTGAACGCGATCGCGCCCAATCTAGCGTAGATAACTGGCCTCAGCCTCGAGTTGCCGTAAAAGCTGATCATCTCCTTTAGCCCGAGCAACGCTCATACGGCGTTCCAAAGACTCTCTGAGACTTGCGAGGCGGTTACGGTTGGCTTCGTTGATGGCTTCACGAGTAATTTTGTTCATGGTAAACAGTGCGTTGTAATGGTTTGGTGTACGTATCTCTACTTCAATTATATGGAGAACTCTAAGGGAATTGCAAATCTGGTATAAAATGTTACGGAAATTTATAAAAATTCCTGAAAAACTCATCCGGTTGAGCCAGTCGAGCCCATAACCGAGGCATATCCATGAACCGCTCTCAGATTCTAGCGATTACCCTAGCGTTGATATTCGGTTTAGGAGGCAGTTGGGCCATCGCCGCCGTCCAAGACAACCAGCGAACCCGTTATCAATGTCAACAGCTCGTCGATCGCGTTAACCAGGGCTACGCCCAAACCCTCGCCTTTCAAGGAACCGACGCGATCGCCCTCAATCGCTTGGCCGAACAACTCAACGCCATTGCCAACTCCCTACAACAGCTCGACATTGACCGTCGCCCCCTACGCCGTACTCAGCAGCAATTTGTCCAGGGATATCGCG
The DNA here is from genome assembly GCA_001314905.1 of Phormidium sp. OSCR. Taxonomy (GTDB): domain Bacteria; phylum Cyanobacteriota; class Cyanobacteriia; order Cyanobacteriales; family Geitlerinemataceae; genus Sodalinema. The sequence continues at coordinate 288 of LJZT01000072.1, read as the reverse complement.
ATCTCAGTCAAGGCTACCAAGGCATTGTCCGCGCCTTAGAGGCCGCCGATCAAGCCCCCAAAACTGAAACTGGCTTACAACAGGTGCAACAAGCTCAGTCTCAGGTGAAAGAAGCCGGAGCCGCCGCTCAGGAAGCGGCCCGCCAGATTGACCAATTCGCCCGTGACCTGAATCGACTTTGTCTGGGAGGGGAATAGGGAATAGGGAATAGGGAATAGGGAATAGGGAATAGGGAATAGGGAATAGGGAATAGGGAATAGGGAATAGGGAATAGGGAATAGGGAATAG
>LJZT01000071.1 GCA_001314905.1 Phormidium sp. OSCR | reverse complement strand
GGGAACAGGGAACAGGGAACAGGGAACAGGGAACAGGGAACAGGGAACAGGGAACAGGGAACAGGGAACAGGGAACAGGGAACAGGGAACAGGGAATAGAAGGCAAGAGGCATAACCCACCCCTGCCCCTCCCAGGAGGGGATGGCAAGAGAATGGTCTTAATCTCACTCTTGATCTTGTAGCAGGGTGGCGGTGGTGCTGGCAACTCGGCGACGGGTTTCGCTCATATAGCCGCCCCGTAGGGTGAGGACGGCGATGAGGAGGCTTAGTAGGCCTAAACTGGCATCGGTGACTCCGACGCTGGCTAGGGCGCCAAACCACGTCAATCCTAGGCGGTGAACCCACCAGACGGCAACGGCTTGTAAGAGTCCGACTCCCATAGCCAATAAGCCAATCCCAATCGAGGCCGCCACAATCCCCAGTAGCAGTCGCCGTTGTTCCCGAGCGGCTTCCCGTTGGGCAATATCGAGGTGCAGTTCGACGAGAATTTTGAGTAGGCCGAAACTGCGGCGGACATAGGTTTCGACTTCAGAACGGAGGTTCTCCGTCTCATTTGCGATCGCCACCACTTCCTCCCACAAACAGTCCTAACAGGAAGCCAATCCCCAAGGCTGTTAAAATTGAGGCCCCTAAGTTACGTTTCGCCTGAGATTTCACCTCTGGTAAGACATCGGCTTTGACTCGTTCAACAAGCTGTTCGGTGCGTCGCTCTAACAAGTCTAAGACATCATCAATACTGGGACTGGGGGGATGGTCTTCATCGGGGTTGGGAGAGGGGTTTGACTGGCTCGGAGATTGACTCGGGGCTTGCTGTAACGCCTTTTGCTGTTGTTCCCGGCGTTCCCAGGTGAGGTGAAGGGAATGCAGTTCAGCCAGCTGAGCCTGAATTAGAGTTTTGGTGTGATCGGTGGCGGTGGCGATGAGATCGACGGCTAAGTCTAAATCCCCGTCTGTGGCCGTTAACTCTTCGCGATCGAGGTCTGTCCATTCCTGAGTGATCAGAGGAACCAGTTGCTCAAATCGGGTTTTGAACTGTTCGGGCGAGAGCCGTTTGGGGGCGATCGCCATGCCATTATTGGCCGAGGTCGTCTCGGTGTCAACCTGTGTCTGGGCCATAGGGATTACTGAATAGATAGATTGCAACTCCCTTTAAGATTATCGCAATTTTTTCAATCCATCGCCGGCTCATCCACGAACTTATAGCCCACCCCGACGACAGTTTTGACAAACTGAGGTTGGGTGGGATCGACTTCGACTTTTTTGCGTAATCGAGCTACATGAGTATCGACCACCCGCTCATCGCCAAAAAAGTCATTTCCCCAGAGGCGATCGATCAGTTGACTGCGACTCCAAACTCGCCCAGGATAACTCATCAAGGTAGACAGGAGATTGAACTCCAAGGCCGTTAAATCGAGGGGTTCAGGCGTTTCACCGAGGTAGCGGCTGGCGGTATGGCGATCGAGGTTGAGGGTAAAGTGAGCGGTACGGTGCATATTTTCCTGGCCTCCCTGGCGTAAACTACGCCGTAGCAAGGCTCGCACCCGCGCCACCAATTCCCGAGGGCTAAAGGGTTTCACCAGATAGTCATCGGCCCCCGTCGAGAGGCCGATGACGCGATCGATTTCCTCGCCTTTGGCCGTCAACATGAGGATATAGGGGTCTTTATCCCCCGGCTGTTGACGGATGCGGGCGCAAACTTCTAAGCCGTCGAGGCCCGGAAGCATTAAATCTAAGATAATCAGATCTGGGTTGTATTGACGAAAGGCCTCAATGGCCATTAGACCATCAGCGGCCTGGTGACAGTTAAAGCCTTCGGGTTCGAGAGTTTGTTGTAGCAGTTGGGCAATTTCGCGGTCATCTTCAACAATTAAAATGTTCATCGGCACTCTTGAGGGAACGTCTCAGGGATCTAGTATCAAGGATCGCGGCGTTTGAGATGAGGGGGATGACAACTCGGCTGTTGCTGTCGCAGTTCTGAGCGAACCGTCATGAGAATCCGTCCTAAGTGGTTATCGCCGCTACCATCTGCACCACAGCCCCAGAAGTAGTCTACCGGTGAGTTTTCAACGAGATATTCCTCGCCGGTGTCGAGGAGAATTTGTTGAATATCGAGATGGCTGAGGAATTTAACCTTCACCGCTTCGTACATGAGTTGGGGTTTCATCTGATTCCAGTCGGGCCGGGGTCGACGACGGCGATCGCGTCCTAGGCGGGCCGCTGCTTCGGGACTGGGGGCCTGGCGAATCACGGCCATGAGGGGTTCGTCGAGGGTTCCTAGGAATTTATGGGCTTGATAGTAATGTTCGACGGTGGGCCAATGTTGGCCGCCTAGGGTGATGGGGTGGTGGGAGAAGTTGGAAAAGCAGCCGTAGTCGTCATCGGCTTTGTAAAAGTAAATCGTCATGAGGGTTCGGGAACCATACGCTTGGGTTGGGTTACCGGGTTGGGTTAGCTGGGATACACCAAAATTTTACGACTGTTGCTGTTCGGACTTTGGACGTCTTCGAGTTTCTGGGGTAGATCGATGAGGGGAATGCGATCGCTGATGGTGGCTTCTAGGGGAAGATGATGATCGAAGAGATAGGTGAGGCTGCGCTGGTGTTGTCGCGGCGAGAGGCCTGAACAGCCGAGGAGGTCAATTTGGCGGCGGGCAAAGGCTAGGGGATCAAGGGGAACCGGTAGGGGATCGGCGAAATCCGTCAGACACAGCAGTTTTCCCCCCGGCCGGGTACCATCGAGGGCGTGCATGACATCCCAGCCACGAGGTTCAGTGAGTAGGGCCGCATCGACCCCATCGCCGTCGGTAAAGGCTCGGACTTTGGTATGGAGATCCTCGCCATTACTGTTAAAGGCCGCTTTGGCCCCCAAGTCTAGGGCTGCGTCGAGGCGTTGGGGAGAGCGATCGCTGACGAGGGGATGCAGGCCGAGTCGTTGGGCCAGTAAAACGGCGATCGCCCCGAGGGAACCGGCCCCTAAAATCCAAATCTGTTGTTCAGGTTCTAGCTGCAACCGGGCGAAACTATGCAATAGGCTATTGATCGGTTGCAAAAAACAGGCCCGATCAAAGGTAATATGTCCCGGCAGGGCGACGAGTCCCCCGTGTTTGACTAAATGTTCGGGAACTTTGACAAATTCGGCAAAGCCGCCACCACTGGCCGTTAAGCCGGCGCTAGTCGTATGAGCCTGATAGGTAGCACAGGCGGAAAAGCGGTCTTCGAGGCAGGCCAGACAGCGCATACAGGGAATATGAGCCAGGGTGGCCACCCGTTGTCCGACGCGCCAACCGCTCACGTGGTCCCCCACTTCGGCGATGGTTCCGGCAATTTCGCGCCCTAAAACCAGGGGTTGTTCGAGTTCAGGAACTTGCAGACGGTGGAGATCTAGGGGAGATAGGCCCACGGCCTTGACTTCGATGATGACCTCTCCCGCATCGGCGGTCGGTTGAGGAAGGTCTTGATACGTTAGACCCTCTGGACCGTGAAACACTTGTGCTTTCATGGTGTTTGGCTCACTCCCTCAGGCTGTCCAGTCCGACAAACGGGAGGGGTTCAGGCTGGTTCTGCGACTCTATCTTACCCTGTGCTTGGGCTGAACTCGGTCTCTCGGCTGGGGCTGGCCGGCCCGATTCGGGTCAATCTGTACTAAGGGTATTAAGGGTGAAAACCGAATACGTTACAATTTGTAAACTCATCGTCAGTGCTTGTAAAAAAAGTTAACCTCCCATGAAGCATCTCAGAATCGCCGAACGCGCCTGCTTGGGCATTCATATCCTCTCAATGGCGTTTGGGCTAGCGGGACTGCTGCTGGTTCTGCCAAATCCTGAGTTTATTGCCGGGTTATCGCCCCTAGGACTGCACGCCTTTAGCTGGGGCATGAGCCAAGGGGGTGTTAGCTACATTATCCTCGGGGCGATCGCCGTGGGCTTGTTTGCCTACCGCACCCTTGGTCTAAAACCCTTCCTAGCCTTCTTTGTACCGTCATTTTTCCTCTCGCTCAGTAGTGAACTCATTGGAACTAGCACCGGCTTTCCGTTTGGGGCCTACCATTACCTCAGCGGATTGGGGTACAAGGTGGCGGGGTTAGTTCCCTTCACGATTCCCCTATCTTGGTTCTATATGGGGTTTGTCTGCTTTGTCTTAGCGACAGCGGCCATGGAAGCGACCCCTCTGGTTCGTTGGCAACGTCAGATTGCAGCGATTTCCCTCGGGGCCATTCTGCTGACGGCCTGGGATTTAGTCTTAGATCCGGCTATGAGTCAGACCCCCTATCCGTTCTGGGCCTTTGAAGAAGTGGGCAGCTTTTTTGGGATGCCCTATCGCAATATCGCCGGTTGGATTGGTACGGGTGTGGTCTATATGACGGTGGCTACGGCTTTGCAAAATGGCAAGCAGTTTGTGCTATCTCGTCGTGAGTTAGGCTTACCGGTTGCTGTCTATCTGGTGAATTTCATCTTTGGGGCCAGCATCACCCTGGTATTGTTGGATGCTCAGTTTACGGTTCCAACCCTACTGAGTACCCTCTTTGGTGTGGTCCCGGCGTTACTCTGTTGGCGATTGGCGCCCGTAGCGGTGTCTGACGGCAACGAGGCGGCGGCGATCGCCGCTGAGGGAGGTGTGGACTTACCGGCTCTGGAAACGGCCGCCAAATAAGCCCTAGAGCGCTGTTCTGGGCCAGTTTTTCTGGCCCCCACTTGCCGTTTGGGGTCTCTTGTTGCCATGATGGAAGCTTTGCCGCCACTCCTGGGCGATCGCCTGGACCCAAACTCGCAAGATTCATGGATAGTCTGATGTTCATCCTGTTACTGCTTCAGCTTCCGGCTGTGGCTATTTTGCTGTCTCGCCTGGCCTCGGGACCAACCCGTAAGCCACCCCTGATGCCAAAAACTCTACTGGGCGATCGCCTCGGGGCCGTTGGGGTCATGGTTCCGACTCTTAATGAGGTGCATCGTCTCACGCCCTGTCTGACGGGGTTAACGCGCCAGGCCCATGAGGTGCGATCGATTGTGGTGGTGGATAGTCGCTCTCAGGATGGGACTCAGGAGTTGGTGAAATCCTTTGCGCAGCGAGATCCTCGGGTCCGGTTACTGGAGGATGACCCTCTACCGACGAATTGGGTGGGCCGTCCCTGGGCCTTGCACAATGGCTATCGCTATTTTTGTGAGGGGGCGGTTGAGTCGAGTCCCAACCAGCCGACGTTAGCGCCGGTGGAGTGGATTTTGGGGATTGATGCTGATACTCAACCGCAACCGGGTTTGGTGGCCAGTTTGTTAGCTGAAGCCGAAACGGAGGGCTATGATTTGGTCTCCCTCTCCCCCCGCTTTATTTTGAAGTATCCCGGTGAGTTACTGTTGCAACCGGCGTTGTTGATGACGCTACTCTATCGGTTTGGCCCCACGGGAAGCCCCAGTCCTTCGCCGGAACGGGTGATGGCCAATGGTCAATGTTTGTTGGTGCGGCGTTCGGTGTTGCAGGCCATTGATGGCTATGATTGCGCCCGGCGATCGTTTTGTGATGATGTGACCCTCGCGCGGGAGGTGGCCCGGCGAGGCTATCGGGTGGCGTTTTGGGATGGCTGTCAGTTGCTGAAGGTGCGGATGTACGATGGGGCGGCGGAAACTTGGCGCGAGTGGGGGCGATCGCTCGATCTCAAGGATGCCTCGTCTTGGGGTCAGACTTGGAGTGATGTCTGGCTGCTCTGGATGCTGCAAGGACTGCCGCTACCGCTGCTGTTGGGGTCCCTCTTCGTTTCTCTGCCGGCCACGCCCCTGACGGCGATTTTGCTGGGGGTCAATGGTCTGTTAGTGCTGATTCGTGTGGCCTTGGGGTGGGCGATCGCCTCGTCTTATGATCGCACTCAGGCTCAAGGGGCCTGGCTATTTTGGTTCTCTCCCCTAGCTGATCCCTTGGCGGCCCTGCGGATTTCTCTCTCGGCGTTGCATCGACCCACCCACTGGCGAGGACGGGTCTATAATATGAACAACGACGCTTAACATTCGGTTACATTGGTCATTGATTCATGTCCTCATTGCCCCAGTCTGTCTCTACTGATGCTCCTGTGACCCGTTCCCACTACGACGTTGCCATTGTCGGCGGCGGTGTGGTGGGGAGCGCTCTGGCCTGCGCCCTGCGGGATTCGGGGTTGCAGGTGATTCTCCTTGATGCCCAGTCCCGAGAGGCGGCGATCGCCCGGCAACAGGTCTATGCGGTGACGTTGCTCACGGGACAGATTTTGCAGGGAATTGGCGTTTGGGAGGCGATTTTGCCCCAAATCAATACCTTTCGTCAGATTCGTCTGTCTGATGGCGATCGCCCCGGTGATGTGCGCTTTGTTCCCCAAGATTTAGACGGCGATCGCCTCGGCTATGTGGCTGAACATACGCCACTCCTAAAAAATCTGCGGGAGTATCTTGACAAATCCGACAAAGTATGCACAATCTGTTCAGCCTCAGTGCAGGGGATTGACTATGGGGTTGACGCGGCTACGGTGACCTATGCGCATCAAGGCCAAGAGCAACAGGTGACGGCGAAGCTGGTGGTGGCCGCTGATGGGGGGCGATCGCCGCTGCGGGAAGCGGCGGGAATCGCTACCCGAGGCTGGAAATACTGGCAATCTTGCGTCACCTTCAAGGTTAAACCGGAAAAATCCCACGAAAACATCGCTTACGAGAAATTTCAGGCCAGCGGACCCTTTGCCATTTTGCCCCTACCGGGGAACCGCTGTAACGTGGTCTGGACTGCGCCCCATAAGGAAGCGAAAGCCCTAATGGAACTGGATGAGGCGGCGTTTAGGGAGCGGTTACAACAGCGGTTTGGCTCAGAGATGGGCCGGGTGGAATTGGCGAGTTCTCGTTATTTGTTCCCAGTGCAATTGATGCAGAGCGATCGCTATGTGAAACCCCGACTGGCTCTAGTGGGCGATGCGGCTCATCGTTGTCATCCGGTGGGGGGCCAGGGCATGAATTTGGGCATTCGCGATATCGCCGCGTTGGCTGAAGTCCTGCAAACGGCTCAGCAGCAGGGACAGGATCTGGGGGATTTAACGGTCTTGCGGCGCTATGAACGCTGGCGTAAACTGGAAAATCTCACAATTTTAGGATTTACAGATCTCTTAGATCGCACCTTTTCCAATACTTGGTTTCCTCTGGTGGTGATGCGTCAACTGGGCTTGTGGAGTTTGCGTCATGTTCAGCCGCTGAAAGTGTTGGCCTTGCGACTGATGACTGGGTTACTAGGCCGTCAACCTCAGTTAGCGCGAAACTCTTGATGACAGCGAAATTCCATGAGGGGATTTATGCTCACCATCGGGGTTTACCCTAAGTTGACGCAACAATCCCAAGATTCTGTTCACTGCGAACAGTTTTCAGGCGATCGCCAGATCGAAACTAAACTATAGTGTTCACGTGCTGCTCCATCTGCTCCGGCTAGATTCTCTGGTACTTAGCTCCTATGAAAATTCTCAAGATCCTTACCTTACGCGGACCCAACTACTGGAGTATTCGCCGCAAAAAATTAATTGTGATGCGCCTCGACTTGGAGGATCTGGCCGAGCGAACCACGGACACCATCTCGGGATTTTACGAGGCCCTCAGCGAGCTGTTACCGAGTATTGAGGAGCATTTCTGTTCCCCGGGCCATCGTGGTGGTTTCCTCAAACGAGTTAAGGAGGGTACGCTACTCGGTCATGTGATTGAACATGTGGCGTTGGAAATGCAAACCCTGGCCGGGATGGAAGTCGGCTTTGGTCGCGCTCGCTCGACGGCGACTCCTGGGGTCTATAACGTGGTCTTTGAGTACAAGGATGAGCGAGCGGGTCGCTATGCAGCGCGGGCGGCGGTGCGTCTGTGTACCAGTATTGTGGAGACGGGCCGCTATCCCCTCTCGGAACTGGAACAGGATTTAACGGATTTACGAGATCTACGAGATGAGGCGGCCTTAGGTCCGAGTACGGAAGCGCTGATTAAGGAAGCCGATTATCGCTATATTCCCTGGACGCAACTGAGTGCGAGGGCCATGATTCGCTTCGGGACGGGGGTGCATCAGAAACGGGTTCAGGCGACGCTGACCGATAACAGTGGCATCCTGGGGGTGGAACTGGCCTGTGATAAGGAAGGAACGAAAACCATTTTGGCCGATGCGGGGATTCCGGTTCCTCGGGGAACGGTGATTCATTATCTCGATGAACTCGAAGATGCGATCGCCGATGTGGGGGGCTATCCTGTGGTCATCAAACCCCTCGATGGCAACCATGGCCGAGGAATTGCCATCAATATCCGCACTTGGCAAGAAGCGGAAGCCTCCTATGATGCGGCTAGTGAGGAGTCCAAAACCCGCTCTGTGATTGTGGAGCGCTATTACGAAGGCCAAGATCACCGAGTGCTGGTGATTGACGGTAAGTTGGTCGCGGTGGCCGAACGTATCCCGGCCCATGTGGTGGGAGATGGTAAGTCGACGATTGCTGAGTTAGTCGATGATGTGAACCGAGATCCTCGCCGGGGGGATGGTCATGACAATATCTTGACGCGGCTGAAGTTAGACAATACCAGTTTGCAATGGTTAGACCGTCAAGGTCTCGATGCTCATAGTATCCCCGATAAGGGCGAGGTTTGTTATTTACGAGCGACAGCGAACCTGAGTACTGGCGGGATTGCTATCGATCGCACCGATGAGATTCACCCAGAAAACCGCTGGATTGCCGAACGAGTGGCCAAGATTATTGGCTTAGATATTATCGGCATGGATGTGGTCACTTCGGATATTTCCCGGCCGCTGCGGGAGACGGATGGGGTGATTGTGGAAGTCAACGCCGCGCCTGGGTTCCGGATGCACGTGAGTCCCAGTGAGGGACAACCTCGCAATGTGGCGAAACCGGTGTTGGATATGCTGTTTCCGCCGGGTACGCCCCACAGTGTGCCGATTATCTCGATTACGGGAACCAATGGTAAGACGACGACGACGCGCCTGATTGCTCATATTTGTAAGCAAACGGGCCAGGTGGTGGGCTATACCACGACGGATGGTACTTATATTGGTGACTTTTTGGCGGAGGCTGGCGATAATACGGGTCCCCAGAGTGCGGGCCTGATTTTGGGCGATCCTACTGTGGAGATGGCGGTGTTAGAAACCGCTCGCGGCGGGATTCTTCGCTCTGGGTTAGCGTTTGAGGAAGCCAATGTGGGGGTGGTGTTGAATGTGGCTGCGGACCATTTGGGCATTGGTGATATTGATACCATTGAGCAGATGGCCAGTGTCAAGGCGGTGGTGGCGGAGGCGGTTCACCCCGATGGCTATGCGGTTCTCAATGCCGATGATGAGTTGGTGGCGGGGATGGCCCAGAAGCTGCGGTCAAACATCGCCTATTTCTCGATGAACCCGGATAATGAGATTGTGCGGGACCATGTGGAGAATGGCGGTAAGGCGGCGGTCTATCAGGATGGCTATTTGGTAGTTCTCGATGGTGGTTCGATGGTGCGGATTGCTAAGGCCGAGGAGGTGCCGCTGACGCTCAAGGGAATGGCCCCGTTTATGATTGCCAATGCGTTGGCTGCTTGTATTGCGACTTATGTGCAAGGGGTTGAGTTGGAGGCGATTCGCGCGGGGTTGGCGACGTTTAAGGCGTCGGTCGACCAAACGCCGGGACGGATGAATCTGTTTGATTTGGGTGAGTATCATGCCTTGGTGGATTATGCCCACAATGCGGCCAGTTATGAGGCGTTGGGAGGTTTTGTCCGCAATTGGCCGGGGTCTTGTATTGGCGTGATTGGAGGCCCAGGCGATCGCCGTGATGAGGATTTCCTGGAGTTAGGTCGTCTCTCGGCGGAGATTTTCGACCAAATTATTGTCAAGGAGGATGATGATACTCGGGGTCGTCCTCGCGGCGATGCGGCGGATTGGATTTGCAAGGGCATTGAGGAGGTGAATCCTGATGCTCGTTATGAGTCGATTCTCAGTGAGGAGAAGGCGATTAACATTGCCCTCGATGAGGCCCCGAAGGATAGTTTGGTGGTGATTCTCCCGGAAAGTGTCAGCCGCGCGATTCGTTTGATTAAGGACCGCAATCCTGTTGAGTAGGGGCAATCCCTTTTTGACTGGGGGTGTTATCGCTCCCAGTTTTTTATTCCTGATTTCTGTACGATAATTGAAAATAAAATTGCGCTGCTTAGATGTTTGGCTTTGCGCGGCCCGCACCGGGGCCGCGAAGCCTTGCCAACCTCAATCAAAATTTTGGTGCGCTTTGTATTGAGGGGTGAAGCTTTATTTATAGTTCTACTATAGCAAAACGAAGTTTTCATGTCAAGGAAAATCTGAAAAATGGTATGGCTGGGGAGGAAGGGCAAAAAAAAACACCCCAGTCGGGGTGTTGAGATGAATTTGAGCTTGAGGATGCAGTCAGGGGGAATTTTTAGAGGATCTCGACTTGTGCGGTGGGGATAATCCCGAGGCCGTCTCCAGATAAGGCTACCTCCATAAAGCTATTAGAGCCACCATCGAAGAACGCCGGGACCTGGAAGGTCTGCTCAGTCTCACCGACACCAAATTCAATGGGTTTATTTTCTAAAATTAGAAAATCGCCTTGGCCTGCACCTGATCCTAAGTTACTGATGTCCGTGACGCCACTCCCTGCGGTTGCGGTGGTGGAGCCGGCACTGGTGCTTACATTAACAGTGGCAGCAACATCGGCATTGGCCTCGGGGCGGACAATTGTAAACCGGATGAAGTCAGGATCGCCGGGGACGAAGCTTGCCAGCCCGTCTTGACGCTCGCCAACACCAGTACCAATCTCCTTCAGTCCTTGAGTAAAGGTAAAGCCACCTCCGAGGACAGCGGCAGAACCGCGCTGGATGAGGAAGTTGGCATTATCGACCACAATGTTATCTTGGCGCAGTTGTAAGGAGAAGAAGCGATCGCCCCCTTCACCGCCGTCACTTCCCAAGACTTCATTGATGAGATTGATATCGAAGGCGACGGTTCCTTCACCATCAGCAAAGCTAACGACTCGTTGTCCGTTCTCTAACTCCACATCAGACCCGGGACCCTGAAAATCAACGCCTTCCTGGGCCGTCGCCGGGATTTTGTTGAACAAGAGGTTATCTTCCCCAGTAGTGCCACTGCGTTTGACGAAGATGCTGCGGGGAATTAACTCACCGGCGGTGCTTCCTCCGTCTTGTTGATTAAACTCATAGAGATTGACGAGTTCACCGTTTTCATCAACAAACTCGAAGGTTCGCGGCGGTTCAGGGTCGGCGATATCACTGTCGAAGTCCGTTGCATCGAGGTCCGAGACGCCTTCCACGACGGCGAGGAACTGGTCGGTGACGGTATCTTTGATGACGGAGTTGTCGCCATTAACTTCAATGCTGACATCGGCAAAGGGGAGGCCATCAAGCATCAGCTTATCCTGGCCGCGCACGAAGTTCTGAATGCGATCGGCGTCGGCGAGATCGACGCCGCCAGTGGTGACATCTTGACTACGGCGAGCCATGGCAAAGGTATCTTGTCCTTCACCACCGACGAGAACATCGGCCCCTAAGTCTCCTGAGAGGAAATTGCTGCCGGCGCCAGCGTACAGGGTATCCTCCCCGGCCCCGCCATAGAGAGTATTGTTGCCCTCGCCAGCGCGGATGATGTCATTTCCTTGGTTGCCGAAAAGGACATCATTGCCCTCTGCGGCTTCGAGGGTATCATTGCCATCTTCTCCGGCCAGGGTGTTGTCGCCAGAACCCCCGTCGAGGTTGTCGTCACCTTCTCCTCCAACAATGAAGTCGTTGCCACTACCCCCGACAACGCTGTCGTTACCGAAATCACCCGAGAGATAGTTATTTCCTGAATCGGCCCGGATGACGTCATTGCCTTGGCCGCCATACAGACTGTCATCGCCAGCCCCGGCTTCGAGGGTGTCTTCTCCTTGGTTGCCGAATAACATATCCCGGCCAGAACGACCGACAATGCTATCATTACCGTCGCTACCGGCGATAACGTTATCACCGCCAACCCCATCGATAATGTCGTCACCAGAGAGATCAGGTAAGGGTTCCCCCTGAATGTTCCCTCCTGGAATAATGAGATCTGAAACTAATGTGCCAATAATGTTAGCCATGTTGTCCTCCACAGGTTTACACAAGTTCTAGGTAGAAACACCCGTGGATTCGTTGAGTTTTGGCTTGATGTACGTCAACTTTTTTAGTTTAACGTATCCTCATCTAAATAGACGAGTTGTTTATAAAAAATGTTGCATGAGATTTATTGGTTTGGTCTGCCATTGAATTAAGTTACATTGCCGTGGCTTGCAGCATACTGTTTTGAATTTGGAAGGCTTTGCCTAAACTGGCAACGGCTTCTTGGTGTTGATTCAACAGAGACAATAGCTGACCCCGATTGTACCAAGCCTCGGATTGTTCAGGTTTGAGTTTAATGGCCCGTTCATAGGCATTCAGAGCTTCTTCATGACGTTCAAGTTTCTGTAGGGTTGTGCCACTGGCATACCAGGCTTCATAGGACTGGGGTTGCAGTTCAATGGCAGCATCAAAACAGTCTAAGGCTTCATGGTAGCGTTCGATTTTTTCGAGGAGAATGCCTTGGTTGTACCAAGATTCGAGATGATCGCGCTTGAGTTGAGTGACTTTTTGATAGGACGCGATCGCCTCATCGTACTCATCTAATTTCACCAAGATTGCTGCTTTGTTATACCATACTTCATAGCGATCTGGGTTAATTTTACTGGCTTTTTCATAAGCAGAAATTGCATCTTGATAGCGTTTCAGATTACTGAGAACATTGCCCAAGTTGTACCAAGCCTCAAACTTATTGGGTTGTAACTTGACTGCCTGACGATAGGAGGCGATCGCCTCGTTGAAATGCTGCATCCGATTGAGAATTGCGCCGCGATTATGCCAAATTTCGGCACTTTTCGGCTGAATTTCTAAAGCGCGATCGTAGTTCTTCAAGGCTTCATCCAAGCGTTGCAGCTTGGTGAGTGTATTGCCCCGGTTGTACCAGGCTTCGTATTTGTCTGGGTTGAGTTCTAGGGTGCGATCGTAACTATCAATCGCCTCAGCATAGCGTTGTAAGCGGCCGAGAGTATTAGCGCGGCCAAACCAGGCTTCTACCAGGCGATCGCGGCCCCCAGACTCCTGAGAATCCTGATGTTCAATAGCATTATCAAAACTAGCCACCGCATTGGCATAGCGGCCCGTGCGATAGAGTAGAGTTCCATGACGTAACCAAACATCGGCATCCCGAGGATTTAGAGTAATAGCCTGTTCATAGGCGGCGATCGCATCAGTCCATTGTTGCGTTTTCAGGAGTGCTTCAGCATACTCCAACCATCCCTGACGATGATCCGGCTGACGATTCACGAGAGCCTCATAATACACCAACCGTTCCTGAACCGAGGCCCCATCGGGGAGAGACAACGGTATCTGAGGTTGGCTGGGGGCTTCCCTCGGCGGTTGTGATGTTTGCGTCGTTGAGGCCGTTGAGGCGGTTAACGCCGGAGTGTTCCTTGGCGGTTCAGGGTTGGCCACCGCTTGAGGGGCCGCAACGGGTAAGGTGCGGTTCGCTTCCTGAATCGCCTGAATCGCCGCGAGTCGCTGAGACACCCGATCAATTTTTTGCCGTAACTCGGGCTTCATCGACTGCAAAATAGCCCGAGGACTAATTTTGTTGATTTCCTTGAGTTTGCTGTCTTTCGCGTCGTAGGCTTCCAACACCGCCACCTGCAACTGATGCAAACATTCATTGCGGATGCGTTCAACTTGATGCAATTGATCCATTTGCACCTCAATCTCTTGCGTCAAGCCATCAACCTGCGATCGCGCCTGCTGATGGGCCTCGATAATCTGCCGTTCGAGATCCTCTAATAAGCAATTCGCCTTCTGACTCGACGCATCCAACTGGCCTTCCAAATCCCCCAACTGAGTTAACCGTTGGCGAACATCAGCCACCAACTGTTGCAAAATACGATGACGAATCACCGCAAACGTGGCCAACGTCGCCAAAGGAGACAAAGCCAAGGTCATCAACAGGGCTTGATACAGGGTCACATATTGACCAAAAAGACCGGTTTGGGCCGGATTCTCCAGCCCGGAGACCTCGGCCATGATAAATTGTGGCTGATGCTGAGATTCTGGGTAACTCATCTCAGGCGAGGCCATGGCCATCTCTGGGGCCAGCTTCGAGTCAGCCGAGGTTTCTAAGGATAGATTGTCCAGAGAGGGCAGCATCGGTAACACCGACGGTTCGAGACTGCCCTCGGGGGCCAATAAGGCCGCAAGTGCAAGTAAAGTGTGAGTCCCCATAATCACCAGTCATCATGCCAAAGGTATCCCTTACCCTTACAAGATTGGTGGCGATTATCCGGAGATAGGCTTATCCTGCCGCCCGCTGGGCCACTAACTCTTTGAAGATGCCATACATATCAGCGGCGAACTTCTCGGGGTTCCAGAGGGGGGCGAGGCTGTGAGGCTGTTTGCCCTGTTCGAGTTGCGATCGCATCTGTTGCCGCAAACTCTCATCGCGGCCCATACGCACACCCCAATCAATATACTCGTCCCAGGTCCAAGCCACGCCTAAATCCGTCCCAGCGGCTTTCATCAGGGAGTAGGCTTGACGGCCAAAAGACTGTTGCGACACCAGGGCCACCACCGGCATATTAAACCAGAGGGCTTCGACAACGTGCGTCGCCCCACTGTAGGGGTAGGAGTCAATCAAAACATCGGCAAACTGGTAAATCAGGCGATGTTCTTCTTCGGTTTGAGTACGGGGGAGAACGCGGATACGATTGGTACGCACCCCCTGACGGCGACATTCTGTTTTATAGATTTCTTCAATGGCCAATAAATCGCCCACCCGGCCTTTATAGAAGAGAAGGCTATCGGGAACCTGGGCCAGAATCTTAATTTGGGCTTCAACTAACTCGGGGCAAAATTTATTTCCGGTGGCGACACAGAGAAAGGCCACCTGATTGGGGGCGACACGCATTGAACGCCGTACGACTTGGCGATCGACATTACGAATCGGAAGTCCAGCGGTGGCGGCGAAGGAGTCGGGGAGGCGAACCACTTGTTCGATGTAATGTTCTTCAACGCCGGCGGGGTGGGTTTGCCAATCTCCGAGATAGTAGTTCTTCGAGGTAATATAGGGAGCGTCAAAGCCGAGCCAGGTCAGACAAACATGGGCTGGACTGCTATAAAAGACTTCGGTATTGGGCATCACCGTCACCGAGTCCATATCGACTAAGACATCGAGGTTATCCTGGGCGATTTCTTGCAAAATCAGTTTCGCCTGGGCACCTTGAGGGCGGCTAAATTTCTCGGCGGCTTTCTCGAAGCGTTCGGTGAGTTCGTCGCGGCCCATATCGCCGGTAACGTAGAGGAAAATATGGGGGGTAATTTTGCTGAGGGCTTCGATGATATCGACGCTTAGCCAACCGACGGAGTGACGGCGAAAATGTTTGGAGAGGAAGCCAATCCGTAGGGGATGGCCGGGATTGGGGCGAGGACGAATGGGAATTTCGGCGTGTTTTTCGCCGTTGGCTTTGGCTTCGAGGTATTTGAGATAGAGGTGGGCTAAGGTTTTGGAGAGTTTGGCGTTTTTAGCTACGTCGTCGCGGACGTGGGGCATATCAAAGGCCAGGTTAAGATAGAGACGCACGACCTCGTTGTAGGTGAGGGGATATTGCTGAATGGCGTCGTAGATGAGGGGTTCGACTTCGTGGAATTTGGCGATCGCCACGTCACTCACGCCAGAGTTGAGGTGAGATTTCATGGCGGCTAAAAGTGCCATGATATAGTCTTTCCCGCTCACGTTTTCGCAGAATTTCAGGGACACGGCCCGAGCGGCGGCTTGATTTTTGGTATTATAAATTTCACACAGCGCCCAATAGGATTCTGTTAAATCGGGCTGAAGTTCAACGGCTTTATGAAAGAGTTTAACGGCTTCTTCTTTTTTACCTTTGGCGTAGTATTTGCCGCCGAGATGTTGGTAGGAAATACCACCGCCAAATTTCGGGTCAAGTTCTAAGGCTCGTTGCCAACATTGGATGGTTTCGTCAACTTTGCCCAGCCGTTCATAGACTTTACCGAGATTCCAATGAATCCCTGGCAATTCTTGGTTGTAGGATAGGGCTTTTTGATAGAGTTCTAGGGCTTGCTGGTTTTGGTTTTGGAAGAAGTAAATACTGGCGACATTGGAGTAAACTTCGGCGAAGTCGGGTTTGATGGCGATCGCCCGTTGATAGGCGTTCATAGCCGCCGTGCTATTTTTCTGCCCTAAAAGACCATTTCCCAAGGCTTTATAGGCTTCGGCATAATCCGGTTTGCCCTGAATGGCTTTACGGGCCGAATCAATGGCTTTAGCAAAGTTTTTCTCCTCTAAATACATCTCTGCTAACGTCAGATGTACTTCCGAGAAATCGGGATATAAGGCTAAGGCTTGTTCGTAATAGCGTTGAGCGGTTTGCAGTCGTCCGGTATGTTCTTTAATAAAGTTGCCGGCTTGAAAGTCTAGGGCAGCGACTTCTTTATATTCTTCTAAATGATAATGCCATTGGGCGCATTCTTCGTAATAGCGCAAGAAATAGGTAATGACATTATTGAGGTTTTCCTGATACTCGCTATTGTCCGGGTCGAGTTCCAGGGCTTTTTTGAATTTCTCTACTGCCATCTGTGGCACGCTATGCTGAATACAAGCTAAACCAAAACTGTTGTAATATTCAGCATTTTGAGGCGCGAGTTTAACGGCTTTTTCTAAATCCACCATTGCCTGATAGCTTTGGTGATGGTGATAGGCAATGTTCCCTAAATGGTAATGGGCAACTGCTGAGTTGGGGTCAATTTCTAGGAGTTTTTTATAGAGAAATACCGCTTGGCGATAGTTTTCTTGCTCCCGAAAACATTGGGCCAACTTAAGCATTTCCTCCGTCCAAGTTTCTAGGTCTTTTTGACGGAGATCTTCGAGGAGTAGATTGAGTTGTTTGCGGGGAGCCTCTAAATTGGGGTCAATCTCCACGGCCCGCCGGTAGGCGGCGGCGGCTTCAGCGATTCGCCCTTGAGACTGATAGACGGCCCCGA
Organism: Phormidium sp. OSCR; assembly: GCA_001314905.1. Taxonomy (GTDB): domain Bacteria; phylum Cyanobacteriota; class Cyanobacteriia; order Cyanobacteriales; family Geitlerinemataceae; genus Sodalinema. The sequence goes on along the minus strand of LJZT01000071.1, from coordinate 6,029 downwards.
GATTATGATGATAACTGGCGACCTTGGGATTTAAGGCGATCGCCCGTTCCAAGAGGGTTAACGCCTGATCATAGTTCTGCTGCTGATAGGCGAGGGTTCCCAATCCTTGGCAAGCATCGGCTTGGTTGGCATCATACTCTAAGGTCCGTTCGTAGAGTTGTTGGGCCTGGCTGACTCGGCCAAGACGATGATAGGCTCGTGCGAGTTGGATGAGGTGATTGAGGGCGGCTGGGCGATCGCGGTCGACACAATCGAGCCAAGCGCGGGTAAAATTCTCCTGAAGGGCGTTGCTGCTGGGATCTAACAGCAGTCCCTGACGATAGTGGCCAAGACTGTGATCGAGGTCTCCCTGACCCCGATAGGCCAAGCCTAGGGTATTGTAGTAGGCCGCATTGCTATTATCGAGGGCGATGGCCTGTTGAACCTGCTCAATGGCGCGATCGTACTGTTGCTGTTGATAAGCAATCATCCCCAACCCATGTAAGGCCGCCGCCTCCTGGGGGTTCTTTGCTAAGACTTGCCGATATAATTGTTCTGCACGTTCGACCTCTCCCGTCCGGTGGGACGCGATCGCCGTCGCTATACTAACACTCATCCCCTGTCTTCTTCCTCCTTTGAATGTCCCGGTTTCGGCGTGACGACTCTCTACAATCAATCTTTAGAATTGAAGTTTTAAAATTGACTCGAATTTCCTAACCACTAATGACTAAGCTGCGTTCAGGAATCGAGGCGATGGGTTGGGGTTCGGGAAACTTCCCTTGGGCCACCTCTTGCATTAACTCAATATGACGCGGAAGCAGAACCGAGTGAGCATAATTCTCTAACACTGTCTTGCGCGCATTTTCCCGAATATGAGCCATGCGTGTGGGGTGTTCTAACACATCATGGACGCGATCGGCAATTTGCTTCGGTGAGAAGAAATCCACCAGGAAGCCATTTTCCCCATCACGAATCACCTCACGTACCGGGGCTGTATCCGATCCCACCACCACGCACCCGGTGGACATCGACTCAATCATGGACCAGGACAAGACAAAGGGACGAGTCAGATAAATATGAGCATCGGAGGCTTGCAACACCTTCAGATATTGGCCATAGGGTAAGGTTCCCACAAAATGCACCCGCGACATATCCAAGGGAACTTTGGCTAACATCTGTTCCTTATAGGTTTGTCCGTTGGGGAGGGATTTCCCGTAGCAAACCCGTTCCGAGGCGACGACCACCACATGACAGTTGGGGCGTTTTTCTTGCAGATAGGCGATCGACTCAATAAATTCCGGGAAACCGCGATAGGGTTCCATCCCCCGCGAGACATAGGTCACCACTTCATCGGCCCCGGATAAATCTAAATTGGGTAAGACTAATTTAGCGCCAGGATTGGGTTTAAAGAACTCTGTATCGACGCCATCGTGCATGGCCGACATTTTCCGCTGAAATTCATGGGGAAATTGGGATTTTTGCCATTTCGTCGGCGAGAGTCCCCAATCACAGGAATATAAATCCATCAAAATCGGGGCATTTTTGACGCGGATTTTGGCTTCATCATCGGGACTGAGGGGGTCTGCGGGGTCAAAGTCAGCGTCGGACCCATGCGCCCAGTAAAACCACTCAAAGTAACACATCAACTTGCTGTCGGGGAAGACATCTTTGACAAACAGGGTGGGTCCCCAGCCGGAGTGACCATAGACTAAATCGGGAACAAAGCCTTGACTTTTAAGCGCCAACATGGTACGGTACACCGCTTGTCCATGAAGAACGGCACTTTCGAGGGGCCGGACATAGTGATGGGTTTCGGGCCGGGGGTCGCGACTGGGGGTAAACAGGGCTTTTTTTACGCCGGGAATTTTCCATTCGGGGCGTTCGTTTTTGGTGCCAAAGACAACCTGATTATTGGGATCTCGCCCCAGGATTGTGGCGACATGGCGGAATTGGGCGGGAAAGTTCGGATGTAGGAATAGGACACGCATTGCAACTGCTGTTAAAGACTTCCGATTTCAGGAGTTGGGGAGACGGGACAACCTCAGGATGTGGCGAAACTCACGCCTTGGGAACATCTCAACCTCCCTTCCCTCAGAATGACGGGGGGGTGTTTAGGCTTTACGGCTGGGGTGCGACCATTTCGGTACGGTTTCCCGTGACTGACCCCTCAACTGGGCTGGGTTCCCTGGGCGTTCGTCTAGGGTACGATATCACATTTGGGCGATGGGGGAGGGCATAGTTAATAGTGAATAGTTAATAGTGAATAGTTAATAGGGAGGAATTTGGGGGCAGACCTTCGTCAATCTTTGATGGCTATGGTTGTCACCAATCCCAGTTTTGGTTTAGGGCGGCAAACAGCCGCTGGTTATGGGGTCGAAACCTCTCCTGTAACTGCTGTTGGATAGACTGGCTGAGATGGGAATAGTTCCCGCTGTTGAGGGTGGGGAACTCGGTTAAGGTCAATTGGGGCAGGTTGAGGAAGTCTAGGATGCGGTTGAGGGTCGTTTGGGGCTGGTGATAGAGGTCGTTGCTATGGAGGATGAGAAGTTGCGGTTTGGGGAAGTACGCCCACCAGCGTTGCAATTGTTGGAGATAATAGCCCCGTGTCACGTAGCTGTGGTGTTGGTAGGCGTAGCTGTGATAGTTGGGATTGTCTTCGAGTTTCTGGGCTTCTCCGGCGAGGCGGATGGGTTCTTGGGCTAAGGCTTCCTCTAGGGGCAGGGTTTCGAGTCCTTCTTTGATGGCATGGTGGTAGTGGGAAATGGCCCGTTCGACGGGGTTTCTGAGTAGGGCGATGAGTTTAATGTTGGGGAAGTCGGCGGCGACGCGACGGGGAACGTCGGGATGAATGATGTAGTAGGGACTGGCTTCGCCGGTGAGGGTATGTTCGTCGGCTTTGGGAAATTGCTGTTGATACCAGGACAATCCCTGGGAGTAGTACAAGTCAAAGTAATGCACTTCTTTTTGGGGTGCAACTTGGATTTGAGGATGTTGATTCAGGTAATGTAGGGCGGAGGTGGTTCCGCTTTTTTGGGCACCAATGATGAGGAAGTCGGGCATGGAAGAAGAAGGCAAGAGGCAAGAGGCAAGAGGCAAGAGGGGAGGTTCTGCCTCTGACGGGGGTTAGGAGATGGGGGAGGGGAGGACGCTGTTTAGGGTGGCGGCGGGACCGACGAGGCTGATGTAGGGGTCGATGAAGTAGCGGCTGGCGACGCGTCGGGCTTCTTCGGCGGTGACTTGGGCGATCGCGTCGGGGAACATTTCGTCAAACTCTATCCCCAAGCCGAGGGTTTCGTACCAGCCTAAAATTTGGGCAATTTGGGAGTTGGTCTGTTTGCCGAGGGCATATTGCCCCAAAAGTTTGTTTTTGGCGGTTTGTAGTTCGTCGTTGTGGAGATATAAGGCGGTTAGACGTTCGACTTCGACTCGTAGGCCTTCGACGGCGATCGCGGTATTTTGAGGTGCAGTTCCCATATACACGACAAACTGTGATTTGTCAAGTCTTGTGGGATAAAAGGCGGAGACGTCATAGGCGAGTCCCCGTTTTTCTCGCAGTTCGACAAACAGGCGACTGGAGAGGCCATTGCCGAGATAGGTATTGAGAAGTTTGAGGGCGGCATATTCTGGGGGAATCTGATGACCCTGTTTGAGTAAGACGGAGGGGGCGAGGTAGCCCAACATGACGATCGCCTGTTGGGTGTCTTGGGCGGTTTTGCAGACGGTGGGCCGAGGGGTGAGGCGGGGTAAGTCGACTTGGGGAATGGGGAGAGGGGGCGCGGTCCAATCTGCAAAGGCGTTTTCTAGGGCGGCGATCGCCTTGTCGAGGTCCCAACAGCCCACGAGGCTAATAATGAGATTATCGGGGCGAAAATAGGTGCGGTGGAAGTTTTCTAGGTCTAAACGGCTTAGCCCGGCGACGGTACTTTCTAATCCTAGGGTCGAGACGGCGTAGGGATGGTCTCGATACATGGCTTCTCGCAGTTGGGAGAAGGCGATGGCGAAGGGTTGTTCTTTCTGGGCGCGAATGGCTTGTAGGGTGAGGCGTTTTTCGAGTTCGACTTCGGCTTCGGGGAGGGCGGGCGATCGCAACAGTTGGGCGCTGAGGTTGAGAATTTCCTCAAAGTCCGCTGAGACGGTTTTGAGGCTGAACAAAAAGTAATCATTAGTGGTTTCGGCCCCCACACTAGCCCCGACGGATTCAACTTGTTCGGCAATATCCATCGAGGAAAGATTCCCCGTCCCCTTGGTCATCACCGCCGCGAGAAGATGGGAGAGGCCAAATAAATGGGGAGGTTCGCAGCGAGTCCCAGTTTTGACGAAAAAACGAGCCGTCATGATATCGGCGGTGGGATTTTCCACCAGGATGACGGTAATCCCGTTATTGAGAACGACGCGGTGTGCAGACATAAATTCGGGGGACCGGAAGGTAAACAGTTCGCAATAGTCAAACCCCATCTAGGCTATCACTGTTCGTTCACGCCGATGGTGACGACGTAATTTTCGAGGCTGAGATACTGCCGGGCGATTTGACACAGGTTATCGGGTTTGAGGGAGCGAATCCGTTGGGGATACTGGGTGGCGATATCGGCGCGGCTGAGGGTTTGATAGTAGCCATAGAGGCCCGCGAGTTGGGCTGGGGTTTCGGTGGAGAAGGCGTAGTCGTTGCACAGTTGTCGTTGCGCCCGGGCCAGTTCCAGGGGTTCGACGGGGGTTTCGCGTAATTGATGGATTTGATGCAAACTGGCTTGTTCGACGGCTTCGAGGAAGGGAACGTCTAGCCAAGCGCTGATGGTAAAGAGGCTGGAGTCTTGTTGTAGGGAGAAATAGCTGGTAATGCCCTGTACCCATTGACGCTGTTCTCGCAGTTCGCGCACGAGGCGGGAGGACCGACCACTGGCGAGGATCATCGAGAGAAGATCTAAGCCATAGGCATCGTCGAGATGGTCAATACCGGGTCCAATCCAGGTGAGGTTGAGGCGGGCTAATTCGAGGCGAGGAAAGGCTAGTGTCTGACGTCGTACGCCCTGGATGGGGGGGTCTGGGGGAATGATGGCTTGGGGACAGCCAGGATTGGGGAGAAAGTCTTGGAAACAGTGATCGATGCGATCGAGGGCTTCGAGTTCGGAGATGCCCCCAACGACGGCGATGGTGAGGTTTTGGGGTTGGTAATGGCTGCGATGGAATTGGCGTAAGTCAGCCGGCGATCGCCCTAAAAGGCTTTGTTGAGTTCCCAAGACGGGGCGACGATAGGGATGATGTTGATAAATGCTGTCGAGGGTTGCTTCAAACAGCACGTCATCGGGACTATCTTGACTTTGGCGGATTTCCTCAAAGACGACGTCCCGTTCTCGGAAGAACTCATCTTCTGGGATAGCGGCGTGGAGGAGAAGTTCGCTGAGGAGGGGCAGGGTTTCGCTGAAATAGGGGCTGGCGGTGGTGATGAAGAAATGGGCGTAGTCGTAACTGGTGGCGGCGTTGGTGAGTCCGCCACAGCCTTCGATGGCGGCGTCGAAGTAGCCTGGACCGAGGCGATCGGTTCCCTTGAAGATGGCGTGTTCTAGAAAATGGGCCATCCCAGACCAGTCATCGGGTTCAACTCTGGCCCCGGCTTTAACCCAGACATCGGTCACGACGACGGGACTATGGGGGACATACTGGTGCACAACGGTGAGGCCATCGTGACGTTCAAAGGTGCGGGCAGGACAGTGACTATCACTGATTACTCGGGAAATGCTGGATGTTTGAGTTTGGGGCATGGTTCGCAAGCGCCTTATCGCCAATACGCGGGCTATGGGACGACACACCTGGGAGTGCTACTCTCGTCGTCGTTCATCGCGAAACCCAACGTTTTTATTTACCCTAACTCGTTTTGATGGCTTAATTGGCTACTTTGGCTACAAATGATGTAATTCTTTAGGGAAGAAGGGAATAGGGAACAGAAGGCAAGAGGCAAGAGGCAAGAGGCAAGAGGCAAGAGGCAAGAGGCAAGAGGCAAGAGGCAAGAGGCAAGAGGCATAACCCACCCCTGCCCCTCCCAGGAGGGGAAGGCA